>LJCR01002935.1 GCA_001399705.1 Kouleothrix aurantiaca | reverse complement strand
CCGGGCGGCACCGCCATGCCAGCTGCGGCCAGCGCACGCAGGCGGTCGCGCTGCTCATCCAGGCGGCGCAGGATGTTGGCCAGCGGGAACATGCTCGGCCAGTGCGGCTGCTGGTTGAAATCGAGCGCGACGACGTGCGGGTGCAGCGCCGGGCGGCTTTCGGCGCGCACCAGCCGCAGCGTGATGCGGTCGGTGGCCGGCGCAGGCGCAAGCCACAAAGGCGCAATTGCGGCGGCGAGCGATGTGAAAAGTGGCCGGGCGGCGAAGATACTGGCGGGACGATTGGCCGGAATACGCTCAAGCATCGGGCACCTCGCTGTTTCTTTCGGTGCCCTTAGTAAAGGCGAAAACTGTGCTGAAGTATGTGTAATGCTTCACCGAAACTCTGGCTGCGCCCGTGCGGAAATTTCAGCGCGCGCCCGCTGTGCCGCAACAATAATTGCAAGAAATGGTACAATATGGCCACGCGCGCTGCCCAACACCTATCTACGCCGCTTGCTTGGGCCGGGCGCAGGTACGGGCGATTGGCGTGCTGCGTCCGGTATCGCGCAGCAACGCGCTTCTTACCACAGCCGAAAGGCGCGCATATGCCGCCGCGTAGTGACGAATTCGGTCGCTTGCTCAAAGCCGGCATTAATAGCATCGCAAACTGCGAAGGCACAACTGCCCCTGCGATCGAAGATGCGATCGGCGAGCAGATTGGTCTGACCGGCTACACCATCCAGCGCTACAAAGCCGGGCACATCCCACCCGAAACCCGCACGATCAAGCTGCTTGCCGAGC
>LJCR01002931.1 GCA_001399705.1 Kouleothrix aurantiaca | reverse complement strand
ACATAGCACAGTACTCCTTCTCGGTTGTAGTTTACGCAATGCGCAAACTACAACCGAGAACCTTCTACCTCTTGCCCTTTTGCGCGGCGCGCAAAAGGGCAAGAAAAAAAGAATACTACCTTGCTGCCGCAGGCTCGTTGGCCCACCCGCAGGAGAAAACAACGAAAGGAACACGCAATGGCGCCCGCCAAAGTCACCATCCCCGAACTCCAGGCCCGCAAGGGCAAGCAGAAATTCACCATGCTCACCGCCTACGATGTCCCGATTGCGCGCCTTGTCGACGAGGCCGGAATCGATGTCATTCTGGTGGGCGACTCGCTTGGGGCGGTGATGCTGGGCTACCCCGGCACCGCACCCGTCACTATGGATGAGATGATCCACCACGCAAAGGCCGTGGGCCGCACTGCCAGGCGTGCCCTGCTGGTGGGCGATATGCCCTTTATGTCGTACCAAGCCGACACAGCCGAAGCAATACGCAACGCGGGCCGCCATATCAAAGAAGCGGGCATGGACTGCGTCAAGCTCGAAGGCACGGCGAAGCAGGCACCCATCGCCCGCGCAATTGTCGACGCGGGGATCGCCGTGATCGGGCATATCGGCCTGACCTTGCAGACCGCTGCGAGCCTGGGGGGCGTGACGGTGCAGGGCGGCACCAGCGAAACCGCGCGCAAAATTCTCGACGACGCGCTGGCCATGCAGGAAGCGGGCTGCTGGGCCGTGCTGATGGAGGCGGTGCCCGCCGACCTGGGCGCGCTGATCACGCGCCGCTTGCGCGTGCCAACCA
>LJCR01002934.1 GCA_001399705.1 Kouleothrix aurantiaca | reverse complement strand
TCTGCCAGGTGCTGCCAATGCGCTCGACGGTGCCGCTGAACTCGAACTCGGTCGGTGGCGCTGGCGCAGTGGTGGGCGTGGGCGGCACTGGCGTGGGCGGCACCGGGCTGGGCGGCACGGGCGTTGCGCTCGGCAGCGGAACGCTTGTGGCAGTCGGGACGATTGGCGTGTTGCTGGGCAGCAGCGGCGCTCTGGTGCTGGCCTGCTCGCTTGGCTCGGCCGATGGCGTGGCCGTGGCGGGAAGGGCCGTTGGTGTGGCGATAGCCGCAGGCGGCGTGGGCGTCGCGACCGCGCTTGGCATGCTGGTGGCGACCGGGGTGGCGGTTGGCGCCGGCACGCTGCTGCCTTCGATTGTTATAAATGTAGCAACGACCTGACCGCCGGACGTGGTGCCCTGCACCTCGGCGCGCGCGCCTGCTGCTGGCGTGCCAGTGATCGACGTGGCTGTGTTTATGCCCACCGGCAGGCCCGAAACGAGCCACTGCCCGGGCGTAAGCGACTCGATCGTGCCGGTGAAGCGCACCTCGGCCGCGCGCCCGCTGCTCAGCAGGGCCTGCACCTCGTCGCGGCGGCGCTGATCGTAGCTGGCCGCCAGCGCTGCCTTATCGTTCTGTGGCGCGAGCAGCAGGCCAGCCGTTTCGACCGCGCGCTTGACCGAGTAGAGCGGGCTGCCGGGCAGAGCGCGCTGAGAGGCTGCCGCCACGCCGCCGGCCAGAAACAGCACCACCAGCACAGCCGCAAGGCTCGCAACCATGCGCGATGGGAACCAGCGCGGGCGGCGCGC
>LJCR01002933.1 GCA_001399705.1 Kouleothrix aurantiaca | reverse complement strand
CACATACACGCAGGGCAGCAAGGTCTATGTAAACCGCAGCACCGGCAGCGACAGCAGCTGGGGCACGCCGTTTGTTGTTCCCGGCCCGACAAGCGCGACCTCGCTGAACAGCGACGACATTTCCTCGCTGGTGGCCTATACCGACAACGACGGCAGCAGCATTGGCGTGCTGTGGAGCAACCACAACTCGCCTTCCTCGATGTACTTCTCGCACCACCGCGACAGCGACGCCGACACAAGCTGGCAATCGGTCGAGCAGATCTACACCGCCGCCTGCGCCGCCGACGACCATATCAACCTGAAGTCGCTGCAGTCCGATTCGAGCGGCGCAATTTACGCCGCGGTAAAGACCTCGTTTGGCGATAGTGGCTGCGGCGGGAGCAGCAGCTCGCCGCTGCTGCGGCTGGTGGTGCGCAAGCCCAATAACTCCTGGCAGGTTGCCACCTTCGCCACCGTTGGCGACGACGAGACGCGCCCGCAGGTGCTGCTCGACACGAGCAACCGCAAGGTCTACATGTTCGCCACTTCGCCCACAAGCTGCGGCGTGATCTACATGAAGTCCACCAGCATGGACAACCTGAGCTTCCCTAGCGGCAAAGGCACGCCGTTCGTCAGCAGCAGCACCTATACCTGCTTGAACAACGTCACCAGCACCAAGCAGACGGTGAACTCTGCCACGGGGCTGGTGGTGATGGCCAGCGACGAGAGCAAGCTCTTCTACCTGCACAACACGCTCGACCTGGGCGCGCCGCCTTCCGACACGACCGCGCCAACCGTGACGGGT
>LJCR01002932.1 GCA_001399705.1 Kouleothrix aurantiaca | reverse complement strand
TTGATATGCCATTCGCCCACACCCGCAAGCTGGCTGACGATGCCGGCCGAGCCAAGCGCGTGGTCGAGGTAGCCCCACTGGCCGTCGAACACATATGAGTAGGCATCCTGACCAATATTCGCTTCGATCAGGTTGGTGTAGCCCGCGCTCTTGATCGCGGTGATTGGATCTTCCTGCGCGTACGAGTTCAGGTCGCCCACGATCAGCACGTCCGGGTCGCCGGTGCTGGTCGGGTTCGTGCCGAGCCAGGTCATCAGCGTGTTGGCGGCGTTGGTGCGCACGGTGTTGCAGTTGCCCTGGCCGTCGCCGGCATCGGGCGCGTCACAGGCGCTGCCCTTCGACTTCAGGTGGTTGGCGACCACGATGAAGCGCGCACCGTTCGAATTTTGTTCAAAGGCTTGCGCCAAAGCCGGGCGGTTGCGCGCCGCGCCGTCGCCGCCATTCACGAATGCGGTGCTGTTCAGCACAGCGGTTGTGCCCACCGGCGTGACTTTGGCAGGCTTGTAGATGATCGCGACTTTGATCGCGTCCGAGCCAAGCGCGTCGGTCTGGCTGGTGGCCGCGTCGGCGTCGATAAAGGCGTAGGTGCCGGCTCCAGCGGCGCTGTTCAGCTTGCCGACGAGATCCTGAATGGCGCTTGACGAGCCGTAGCCGTCGTTTTCAAGCTCCATGACCGCGATCACATCAGCGCCGTTGCCGGTCAGTGCAGCCACCGTCTTGGGCCACTGGCGGGCGAATTCGGTCGCATTGTCGGCGCCGCGGCAATCCATTGCAGCGCCAGTAG
>LJCR01002930.1 GCA_001399705.1 Kouleothrix aurantiaca | reverse complement strand
CCGCTTCTGCCTACTGCCCGCTGCTGCCGAACAGCTCGCCGGCACTGGCAAGCACGATCTGGTAGACCTCGCGCAGCGGCAGCTTGTGCGCCCGCGCCAGCCGCGCGCAATCGTCGTACTCGGGGGCCGCGCCCAAGTCGGTGCCCTGCCAGCGCTTGCGCTTCACGCGTACCGGGCCAAGCGGCGTTGGCACCTCCACCAGCTCGCGCCCGGCGACATGCCGCTCGGCGGGGCGGCGGCGCACGCCCAGCGTGCTTGTTTCGCGCATGATCAGCGCCACGGCGGCATCTGCCAGCGCGGCGGGAACCAGCGCCGCGAGCAGCGTGGCCGCGCGGCCCTTTTTCATCAGAATCGGCGCGAGCCACGCGTCGAGCGCGCCGAGGGCCAGCAACTGCTCGGCGGCATAGGCGAGCTGCTCGGCGGGCTGGTCGTCGATATTGGTTTCGAGCAGCACCAGCGCGGAGTTTTCCTGGGCCGCGCTCATGTCTGCTTCGCCCAGCCACACGCGCAGCGCATTCGGGCGCGGCGTGTCGCGCTTGCCGAGGCCATAGCCCACGCGCGCCACGCGCATCGGCGGGCGGCGGAACTCGGCCAGGGCAGCCAGCAGCGCCGCGCCGGTGGGCGTCACCAGCTCGAAGGGCGTGTCGTCGGGGATGGTGGGCGCGCCAGCAGCAGCCAGCAGCGCCAGCGTGGCGGGCGCGGGCAGGGGTAGCTGCCCGTGGGCGGCGCGCACCCAGCCGTGGCCCAGCGGCAGCGGCGAGGCGTAGGCTGCTTCCACACCCAGC
>LJCR01000293.1 GCA_001399705.1 Kouleothrix aurantiaca | reverse complement strand
GCCCAACGGCATCGGCAACGCCGCCCACCAGCCGGGCGAGCAGTGCCGCGGGTGGCTGCCAGAGCGCTGCAGCATTGCCGTAGAGCACGGCGCTCAGCAGCAGCAAGCCAAGCAGCGCCAGCGTGTTGAGGGCAGTAAGTGTGGGCGAGGCGCGCCAGGCCAGGCAGGCGGCAAAAAACAGCGCGGCAGCCGCCAGCACGGCGTTTCCACGAGCGCCCGCGCGCCCTTCCTGCGACGCCAGGACGCCGCGCAGCGCCAGTGCCAGCGCCACAAACAGCGGCACCGAGATGCCGGCCGCGCGCTCGTAGAACAGGTAGTCGGCGCAGAGGCCCAGCGCCAGCGCCGCATAAAAGACCGCGTGATGGTTGCGAAGTGTTGCAAGCATGGGCGTGCTCCGTTGTACAGGTTTCCATGCTTGTTATACCAGAACGGCGCAGGAGTTGCGACCGTGCGGGTGTGAGAAGCGGCGCACCCGAGTGCTTGACGGTGTGTTTCAAAACGACTACGACCGAACGGAAGGCCTGTCACAAAGACTCGAAGGAACGAAGAGTTCAATGACGATCTTTGAGCCTTCGAGTCTTCGTGGCTATTTGAATCAGAACGTCGTCTCAACCGCCAGCGCGGCGGCCAGGCGGCGCTGATATTCCGCGCGCGAGATCTCGATCGTGCCGAACTGCAGCATATGCTCGCCAACGATGTACTGCGAGTCGAGCAGCTGGAAGCCGCCGCGCTGCAACCGTTCGACCAGATGCACCAGCGCGACCTTGCTGGCGTCGGTGGCGCGGCTGAACATGCTTTCGCCAGCGAACAGCCCGCGGATGGCCACGCCATACAGCCCGCCCACCAGCTCGCCGCCGGCCCAGGCTTCAACGCTGTGCGCGAAGCCCATCTCGTGCAAGGCGGTATACACTTCCACCATCTCATCCGAGATCCAGGTGCCCTCGTGATCGGCGCGCGGCCCGGCGCAAGCCAGCATCACCTCGCGGAAGCACGTATCGACCCGGATCTCGAAACCGCCGTGACGCACGCGCCGCGCCAGCCGTTTGGGGACGTGAAAGGCGTCCAGCGGGATGATCGCGCGCCGCCTGACGTCGTACCAGTTAATCGTGCCGTCGTAGTCGGCCATGGGGAACAGGCCCTGGCAGTAGCCGGCGATCAGGTTTTCGGGGGTGAGCTGTATTGACATATGGATGGCATCGCTCCACAGCTAAACCATTCTATTGGGGCTATGCGAAGGAAGATAACGGCGGGATCGTTAAATCTTCCGCCAGACGCTGGGCTCCGCCGATCTGCTGATCGAGAATCCGGGCGCTTTCGTAGCGCGCACGCAATGCCTGTGTGATTTTCCCCATTGCGGAGAGTGTATCAAGAATTCGCTGGCGATTTGGTACGTTTTGGCGGGCATTATAGATCGCCGTTTCCAAGTGCGCCTGCAGAAGCGTCGCATCGTCGCGCGGCAGATCGCCGATTGCTTTCAGCTCGGTAAGCAAATCATCGAGCTGTTCGCGCAGTTGCTCAATCACGCTCACCGGCCGCGCCACAGCGCTGCCGAGCGCGCCCTTGGTGGCAGGGCGCTGTGCCTTGCGCGCATACCCGGGGATTTCTTGCTCAGCTTCCGGCTCGTCCCACTCCACGCGCGTGCCGGCGTGGCCGTAGAGCGTATACAGCAGCCCAAGCACATTGCGGCGCTGGGTGAGGTAGGCGCGGCGCAGCGCCAGAAGCAGGTTGCCTGCGCTTTCCTCGCCCGCCACAAAGCGACTCACGAATTCCAGCCCAAACTGTGCCGCGAAGAACACGGGCAAGCTTGCCTCGCCGCCCAGCACCGCCCGCGCGCCGCGCTGGAGAAAGTAGGGCACAAAGCTGTCGGTCTGCGTGGGGTCGGCGCTTAGCAGTCGCTGGGCGTTCATAAATATAAACGGTCGGCCAGGCAGCGGCGTTGCGGGCAGGCGCGCCCTTAACTCAGTGAGTGTAATCTGCTCGTCGCCAAGACAAATTCGCATATCATCCGCGTTAGTGTCCGAGTTCCCAAGCATAAGAACATATATATAGATCACATCTGCTACTATCGTATCGTTGTTCAGCAGACGATTAAAATCACTAGCAGAAGAATAATCTTGCAAGCCCACATTGGGTAATGCACTCATGGTCGCACGCTGCTGATCGACAACTCGCTGTGCAACCTGGCTATCAAGACCATTATCGCCAACAAATGCCAGCTGCAGAGTGCCATCGGTCGAAATCAGCGCGCCCTGGCCACCAGGCGTTGGCGGCAGGTTGGCCGATGTCGAGGGCAGCTGGCACTCGATCACATGCCTGAAACCCCAGAAACCCTCTGTATCTATATTGCCTGGTTCGATTGTCTCACGATCATACAGCAATGTCCACGGCAGAAATACGCGCTCGGAAATGATGGTAATCCGCAGGCGCGTGCGCTGCGAAAGCTCGCGCAACCGATTACCAAGCGCGTGTGAATTTCTGCTACTGTCCGTCCTGAAAAAAAGCTGCTGATACATAAAGCTGCCCGCTTCAGCCAGTGCACGCAGCGATTTCCCGTAAATTTCAGGAGCAATTGTTGCCTGAGAGCTTTGATAGACAAACTGCCCGTCCACCTGGGTACTCACGATCTCATCGAGCCTGCGGCGCGCGAGAGCAGCAAGCTCTTCAAGCTGCGCCTCGCTCGGTGCCAGCGTGGCGCGCAGAATGCCCGTGTTGCTCACAAAACTAATGCTATAGCCGTTGCCCTGCTGCGCAATGTGGATTATAACGATTTCAAAAGCTTCATCTGTAGTCTGCCTGGGTGCTTCAAACTCATCTTCAGTTGGTGTTTCTGCGATAATTAGCTCCGCCAGTTGCTCCTCGATATCACTAAGCTGGCCGCGCAGCTCGGCGGCCTCGGTTGCGCTTTGAGGTGTGGGCTCAGGCGAAAGATGGCTGCGCTGTTCCAGTTGCTGCAAGCGTCGCAGAATTTCGGCGCGCTGCTGTTCGAGCTGGGGGCGGGTGGGTACAGCTGAAGCAGGTATTTCTGTTGACTGAGGAATAACTTTATCTTCATTCGGGGCATTCAGTTGCTGATCAATTGCGCGAATATTTTCGCGAATAGACTCGATTTCGAGGGGAACATCAGGATGAACATCAGATCCTTGGGTCGCACTCCGTCGCTCTAACTGCTGCAAGCGATCCAGATGCGCGTCACGCAAGCTTTCAAGCCGAGTTTGCGCATTTGCGTCTAGCGGAATTTCATTGTTAGTAGTATGTAGTTCGGCGTAGCCAAGTCGTTTATCGAGAGCACCAATTGCAGATCTAATATCCTCGATTTCCTTAGCAAGTTCAGATGGTGTGTCATTACCACGGCGTGCTCGCTGATATTCAAGGGTTTGCAATCGCCGCTGATGCGCTTCGCGCAATTGCTCTAACTGCTCACGCTCTTCAGCGCCCAAAATTGGCGGCTGCACGTCCCCATCACTATTGTCAGACGATTGAGAGACAGCGCTGGCGTGTGTTTTTTCTTTTTGATAGACACCTAACTGGCCATCAATTCGTGCAATCGCAACCCGCGCGTCTTCTATTTCCATAATGATATGGGGAGGCGTGTAAATATCATACATTGCTTGTTGAGCTTCAAGAAACTGCAGACGCCGCTGATGTTCCTGGCGTAATTGTTCAAGAAGGTTAAGCTCTTCGATGCTAAGTGGAACTGTGACTTCATCAGGTATGTACGGAGCTTCCAACGATGCACCATACTCACGCAAACGCTGCTCAGTGGCTTCGAGCTCCTGCGTAAGTACGCTGATTTCAATTGCTATCTCTGTTTGCACCGACCTACCAAGCATCGCCCGCTGCTCTTCCAAAATGCTCAGGCGGCGCTGTTGAATGGCGCGCAGCGCTTGCAAATGCGTAATCTCTTCGACTGCCTTAACGTTTGGCACACCGATATCGCCGGCAATTTCTTTGATCTGCGCGTCGAGCTGCGCCAATTGCGCCCGCGTTTCTTGAATGTCGTTAAGCACATTCAGAGGCGCAGCAGGCCCAAAATATGCGCGCTGCTGTTCTAGAAAATGCAAACTTCGCTGTGCAGTATCGCGCTGCTCACGCAACTGTTCCAATGCTTCATTGTGCGCTGGACCTGCTGCTAATACCTGCGCTTCGTCATCACGCTGGCGCTGATCGAGCTGCCGCTCGATATCGGCAACCTGGCCTCGCAATTCCTCGATATACAAAATAGTATGAGGCGGTGTATTCATACCGAGCTGGGCTTGCTGTTGTTCTGCGCTTTGCAGGCGGCTTCGATACAGTGCCCGCAAATTTTCGAGCTGTTGGCGCTCCATACTGGCAATTTGAGCGCGCAAACCTGCGATTTCATCAATAATTTCGGGCCGCGCAGATCTGCTCCGCTGCGGATACTGTTCTTCCAGTAATTGCAGTCGGCGTCGGTGCGCCAGCAAAGTCTGTTCAAGCTGTTCGCGCTCATCGTCGCTTAGCAGACGCCCTGTGTCACGCGGTAAATGCGTCGGCTGGCTAATGCGACCGCTACTCTGTGTCCTTCGTTCATTGTTCGCAGGCGGCACC
>LJCR01002929.1 GCA_001399705.1 Kouleothrix aurantiaca | reverse complement strand
GGCAGCGCGAGCGACTGCGGCTGCGCGCCCGCGACATCCCAGCCGCCAATATCGAGGTCGTTGTTGCTGAAATTGACCAGCGTTTGCGCCGCGCCCTGCGCCAGCAGCTCGCTCCACACGAGGTAAGGGCGCGGGAAATCGGGCGGCAGCTCACCCGCGTCGATATGCGCCTTGCGCCGCTCGTCGGCGTGGTGGTGCTGCTCGGCGGCCTGCTGGGCCAGCAGAAGCATGTCGCTGAACACAATTGGCGCGCTGGCTGGCAGATATTGCAGCAGCGACGAAGGTTGCTCCGCGCTTTCCAAACCCCAGAAGAAAGGCGCATACAGCGCGCGGCCCTCGAAGCGTTCGCCATTCGCGATCTTGTCGACCACGGCGTCCCACTCGTCGCGGGCCTCGCGGCGCAGCACGTCGGCGTCGAGCGCACGCATTTGCGCCAGCGCCGCGTCGCGCCGCCAGAAGGCAATTTCGTGCGGCGGGCCAACCAGCACCTCGCGCACCTGCGCCTCGCTGCGCTGCGTGATCGGGTCGAAGCGGCGCAGGCTGTCGATCTCGTCGCCAAAGAACTCAATTCGCAACGGCAGCTCGTCGCCGGGCGGGTAGATATCGAGGATGCCGCCGCGCCGGTTCAGCTCGCCCGGCTCCTCAACCGTTGGCGCGGTGCGGTAGCCCATCGCCACCCAGCGCTCGATCAGCGCGTCGATGGCGTGCTCGTCGCCACGGCGCAGGCGCACGGTCGCGCCCGCGTAGTCGGCTGGCGCCATGGTGGGCTGAAGCAGCGCGCGCCCC
>LJCR01002927.1 GCA_001399705.1 Kouleothrix aurantiaca | reverse complement strand
GCTGTGGGCCGGCCGCCGCGTCGCTGGCGGTGCTGCTGTTCGCGCTCTCGCCGCTCACGGTTTTCTACGGCCGCCCGGTGATGCTCGACAGCATGATGCTGTTCTGGCTGCTCACCAGCCTCGATCTGCTGCTGGATGGCGAGGGGCGGCTAAGCCGCGTGGCGCTGAGCGGCGCGTGTTTTGGCATTGCGCTGCTCACCAAAGAAACCGCGATCTTTGTGCTGCCGGCCATGCTGCTGCTGGCGGTGCAGGAACGGCGCGCGCATCACGGGCGCTTTGCTGTGCTGGGCTGGCTGCTGCCAATGACGATTGTTGCCAGCTGGTACTTCCTGTATGCGCTGCTGAAAGGCGAGCTGTTCCCGCCCGGCACCTTTGGCGACACCCGGCCGCATGTGTCGCTGCTGGGCACGCTGCTCTGGCAGACGCGGCGCGACGGCGGCGGCATGTTCAACCTGCACAACCAGTTCTGGCATTTCCTGCGCGAAGACTGGCTGTGGCGCGATGCCTTGCTGCCGCTTGGCGGCAGCGCCGCCGTGCTGGCAAACCTGCTGCTTGGCTGGCGCAACCGCGTGGCGCTGGTGGTGGGGCTGCTGGGCGCGCTGTCGATCTACTATCTGGCGCGCGGCGGGATCGTGTTCAACTTCTATATTCTGTTCGCGCTGCCCTTTCTGGCGCTGAATATTGGCGTGCTGGCCGCGCCGCTTTTTGCGCGCCTGGCGCGCTGGCCGCTGGCGAGCGCCGCGCTGGTGCTGGTGCTGGTGGCGCTCGCCAGCCTGCACTGGTGGTC
>LJCR01002928.1 GCA_001399705.1 Kouleothrix aurantiaca | reverse complement strand
GCCTGGGCCGTTGGCGCTGCGACCGTCAGTGATGCGAACCCAAGCACAGCCAGGAGTATGAGCCATCGTGTCATTGCGTGGTGTTCCTTTCAGAAAGCGGATTCATTCAGCGCCGTTGTCCGTGCGCCGTCCGCCACCGGCTGAGCAGCAACCGGCGGCGCGGGGTGCTCGCGTATGAGATTATTTGAACTTGAAATCCGCCGTATGCACCGTGCCATCGGCCAGGGCGACCGCCAGCTGGCGGCAGCTTCCGGCCCAGGCTTTGTCGGTTTTCCACACGTAGCTGTAGGTGTCCGAGGCGGCGTCGTACTGCAGGCCGCTCGCGCCAGCCGCCGCGGTCTGCTCGATCTCGTCCAGCGGGGCCGCGCTGTCGCAGGCGATCTTTTGGGAAGCAGGCGAGCCGGCGGCGAAGATGTTCAGGCCATAATTCCCGCCCAGGCTGAACTTCACCGGCACGGCGCTGCCAGCCTTGGCGCTGTTGACGGTCGGCAGCTTGTCGATCGGTTTCTTGAAGCCGCTCCACGCGTAGGTCATCTTGAATTCATAGGCACCGATATCGCAGCCGGCACCTTGCGGTCGCGCTTCGCCGCGCTGGTCGGTGGATGGGCAGTCTGCCGCGCTCGCCCTGTCGAGCGCTGGGCTGCCGGCGAGCAGCGCGTGGGTCTCGGTCGGCCCGCCGTTGTTGTGCAGCGGCCCAATCTGTGGATCCAGGCCGACGATGTTGCCGTTCACGCCGTCGGTCAGACCACATAATTTGGCACCTTCGACCAGGTTGTTACGGCTGGCG
>LJCR01002925.1 GCA_001399705.1 Kouleothrix aurantiaca | reverse complement strand
CATCCTCCAGCCCGCCAATCAGCCCTTCCGAAAGCAGAAACCCCAGCGCCAGGTGGTGCAGCCCCACCGGCGAGCACATAAACGTCACCAGCTCGCGCCGGTCGACATACAGCACCCACGGCGTCTCGGCAATCACCGGGCGGCGCACCGCCGTGGCGCGCGTGCCGTCGAATTCGATGTACTCCAGATCGACAATCGGGTCGGGCATGGGAAGAACCTCGCGGCAGAGTGGGCAGTTTCGGCTGTATTATCGCATATCTGCGGTGCTTGCGCTTTCAGCGCAGGGGTTAGGGGGTGGGGGTTAGGGATTGGAGATTGCGATGCGCAACGAGGCTTTGCATGCCCTAAAACCTCTCGTGGAATTGCGCTAGTTTCTCTTTGGAAATCGTTGCTGGTTATAAGACGAAAGACGAAAGACGAAGCCACGTTGGTCTTTCGTCTTTCGCCCTTCGTCTCGGCAACCAGAATCAAACTTCAACCCTGCTGCACTAGCCTGCCCCGCCGTAGCCGCGCTCCAGCGCAATCATGTCCAGGTGCAGGGTGGCGAGGTCTTCCACCAGCAGGGCGGCGGGCGTGAGCGGCGCGAGGGTCGCCAGCACCTTGATGTAGCCGTGGCAAGCATCACAGGTGGCGGCGCGGCGCTGCTCGTCGCCCTCGGCGTGTAGGTAGGCGAGCTGCCGGTGGTCGCGGGTGCCGCAGAACGGGCACAGAAGCCGGTCGGCCTGCCACGCGCTGGCGCACAGGCCGCAGCGCAGAAAGCGCAGCTGCTGCAGGCCGCGCTGCTCGGCC
>LJCR01002926.1 GCA_001399705.1 Kouleothrix aurantiaca | reverse complement strand
GCAGCTGCTCGATCGAGTAGGAGCGGTATTCCGTCACGGGATCGACCGCGGCGGGCTTCAAAAGGCCGAGCTTGTCGTACAAGCGCAGCGTTCGCGTCGATACCTGGGCGATGCGGGCAAAACTACCAATTCGGATCGTGTTCATACTATAAACCTTGACGCTACGTTAAAGTCAATTCTTTTCACAAAGAATTCCGGGCGGGCATGCGGTACGCGTATTTTCCCTTTTGTGAAGCGGAGAAACAGAAAGGCACGAAGTGTGTGTCTTCGTGCCTCACCCGGTTCCGAGAGCTGTGAACAGGAATACTTTCGTGCTTTTGTGGTTGCGGGCTAGCCGCCCCTAGCGCATGGTTGGCAGCGCGCCAACAATCCGCAGCGACAGGCCTTCGTAGCCTTCCAGCCGAATCAGCAGCTCGCCGTTTGCCGTCAGGTCGCCTTCAACCGTCTCGTTGATCATATCGACCACCGGACCAGATTGAACATTCGGCAGCACAATCGTTTCTTCGATCGGCTCCGCGCCAAAGTTCAGCGCCGTTACCTGGGTGCCGCGTGCGTCGGGAAGCTCATGCACCATCACCAGCAGCCCAGGGCTAACCACGTCGGGAATCATAGTCTGCTGGCTGGCGTAAATACCGTAGGCCTGGCGCACCGCCAGCAGGCGCTGGAGCTGGCTGGCAAATGAATCGGGCCGCTGGAGCTGTTCGTCGATCGGGCCGTAGAGCGTTTCGGCGCGCGGCAGGCCGGCCTGCGAGGTCGCCGCGTCGGGGTTCAAATTAACCAGATCATACG
>LJCR01002924.1 GCA_001399705.1 Kouleothrix aurantiaca | reverse complement strand
GCTTTAAGCGCCTCAATGGAAGATTTTACCACGTCGGCGCTCTTCTTTACCAATGCCATCTCTTCGTCGTTGAGCGGCAGCTCAAGAACTTTTTCCACGCCGCCCGCGCCAAGCACGCACGGCACGCCGAAGTACATATCGTTCAGGCCATACTCGCCTTCGAGGAAGGCCGCGCAGGGCAGCACGCGCTTCTTGTCGCGCAGCACTGCTTCGACCATTTGCACGGTGGCCGAGCTGGGTGCATAGTAGGCGCTGCCGGTCTTCAGCAGGTTGACGATCTCGCCGCCGCCCTTGCGCGCCCGGTCCACAATCGCGTTCAGGCGCTCGGCACCAATGAACTCGGTGACGGGGATGCCGCCGATGGTAGTGAAGCGTGGCAGCGGCACCATCTCGTCGCCGTGGCCGCCCATCAGCATGGCCTGAATGTCTTCCACCGAAACGCCTGCCTCCATCGCGATGAATGAGCGGTAGCGCGCGCTGTCGAGCACGCCGGCCTGGCCGATCACGCGATTTTTGGGGAAACCGCTGACCTGCTTGGCCAGGTAGGCCATGGTGTCGAGCGGGTTGTTGACCATAATGATCACGGCGTTGGGCGAAAGCGGCGCAGCTTTCGAGATGCAGTCGCGGGTGATGTTGGCATTGACCTTGATCAGGTCTTCGCGGCTCATGCCTGGCTTGCGCGGCGCGCCCGATGTCACAACAATCACATCCGAGTTGGCGGTGTCAGCGTAGTCGTTCGTGCCTTTGATATGGAGGTCGAACCCTTCGATCGGGCCGGACTCTAGCAGGT
>LJCR01002922.1 GCA_001399705.1 Kouleothrix aurantiaca | reverse complement strand
ACCTTGGCGAGTACGCCACCACCGAGGCGCTGTGCCACGAGGCGCTGGCGCTCGGGCAGGAGCTGGGCGACCGCTACAATCAGGCGATTGCGTGCAATATTCTCGGCCAGGCCGCCTACGATCAGGGCCAGTACGCCGCCGCGCAGGCGTGGTCGCAGCAAAGCCTGGCGCTTGAGCAGCAGCTAGGCAACCGCTGGAGCATGGCCTACTCGCTCACCAACCTCGGCAAGGTCGCCTACATCACCGGCGCCTACCCCGAGGCGCGGCGCATGTTTGAAGAAAGTCTGCGCATCCGCCAGGCCATGGGCGACACCCGCGGCGTAGCGGTGTGCAACGTGCGCCTCGGCGAAACCGCCGTCGCGCTGGGCGCGCTCGACGAGGCGCGCGAGCAGTACGACCAGAGCCTGCACCTGTTCCGCGCGATCGGCAACCGCTGGGGCGAGGCCGCCACCCAGATCAGCCGCATGCAGCTCGCGTTCGCCCGGCACGACACGGCGCTCGCGCTCGACCCCATGCAGGAAGCGCTCAAGATCGCGCTCGACCTTGAGTCGCTGCCGCAGATCGTGACGCTGCTGGCCACCGCTGCGCCGCTCATCCGCCAGGGCGGCGACGAAAGCTGGGCCAGCGCGCTCGACCAGCTGCTGGCGGCCGCGCCCACCTCGCTGCACGACTACCATTCCGACGCCTACCGCCTGCTGGCCTGGATCAAGCGCGGCGGCCGGCGCGTGCTCACGGCTGCACCCGCCAGGCCCGCCGAAGCCCCGGCCGAACCGCCCGCCGCCCCCCGCCCG
>LJCR01002923.1 GCA_001399705.1 Kouleothrix aurantiaca | reverse complement strand
CGCCCGGCACCGATTTGTCGCTGGTGCGCCACAGCAGCGCGGCCTCGTAGAGCATGAACGACAGCCCGACCGTGGCGATCAGCGGGGCCAGGCGCGAGCCGCCGCGAAACGGCCGAAAGGCCACCCGCTCGACGGCGACGTTCAGCGCGCTGCCAAAGGCCATCGATGCAACGAGCGCGAGCGCCAGCCCGCCAAGGAGCGGCAGGGCAGCCATGCCCGGGATGAGATCGAGCCCGCGCACCACCACCACCACAAGCACGGTCGTCAGCGCAAACAGGTCGCCATATGCGAAGTTGAGCATGCGCACGGCACCATACACCAGCGTCACGCCAATCGCGTTCAGCGCGATCACCGCGCCGTTCGAAAGCCCGATCGCCAGGATCTGGAGCATGATCTCGGCGCAGCTTGTGGTGCCACAGTTCATCGCTCTCCTTTTGGCCGAATCGCCGAGCTGTGCTATTATTTTCTAACCGTTTAGGTGGTTAGAATGTAGCCGAAAAGCGAAGCCCTGTCAAGCGATGAAAACAGTAAATACCTTTGCCGGCGATCTGCGGCTGGTGGGCGGGCGGCTGGGTCTGGATTTTGTGAATACGGTGAACGACCACGCGCTGCCGCAGCCCCGCGATCACTGGCGCGATTACGGGCTCTTTCTGATATGGGCGCAGCACGCCGGTGCCGCCACGCCTGCCCAGCTCGAGGCAGCTGCCCGCGCCGCCGCAGCCGATCCTGCTGCCGCGCAGGCCACGCTGGAGCTAGCCCGCCACGCGCGCCGCGCACTCTATGGCGTATTC
>LJCR01002921.1 GCA_001399705.1 Kouleothrix aurantiaca | reverse complement strand
ATCGACAGGTAGCCCGCGCCGGCGCCATGAAACTGCGCGGCCTGCTCGTGCAGGATGTACGAGCGTGGCGCGGCGCTGGCGGCGGGCAGGCTGACAATCATGGGGCGGGCTGCTGGCGCGGGTTGTTCCATGGCACATCGGGCACGCCGGCGCGAGCGTTGGCGGTGCGCGCCAGCACAAACAGGCAGTCCGACAGGCGGTTGAGAAAGATGCCAACCTGCGGATTGATCTCTTCGTCGCGCGCCAGCGCCACCACACAGCGCTCGGCGCGCCGGCAGATCGTGCGCGCCAGGTGCAGCTGCGCAGCCGCGAGCGTGCCGCCCGGCAGAATAAACTGGCGCAGCTGCTCAAGCTCGGCCTCAGCGGCGTCGATGGTCTGTTCAAGCTGCTGGATGGCGGTGTCGTCGACGCGCGGGATGTAGGCGGCCTCGTCGGGCGTCGCCAAGTCGGCGCCCACTACAAACAGCTGGTCCTGAATCGCGGCCAGCAGCGCGTCGAGGTTGCCGGCCGGCGCGGCAGCCAGGGCGGCGCGGGCCACGCCAATCGCGGCGTTGCACTCATCGACGGTGCCATAGGCATCGACGCGGGCGGCATCTTTCGGGACGCGCAGGCCGCCCCACAGGCCGGTTTCGCCGGCATCGCCGGTTTTTGTATATATCTTCACACAAATCCTCTTTGGGCGCTGGCGTTCAGCGTGCCGCGCGTCCCTATTTTACCATTTTCCGCGCGCCTGCCCGCGCGGCCTGGCAGTATTCAGACGTATTCGCAAGAACACTGGCACAATGTGGGGG
>LJCR01002919.1 GCA_001399705.1 Kouleothrix aurantiaca | reverse complement strand
GCCCGAGTTCCTGCCGCGCGATGGCGCGGGCATTCTGTTCCTCGACGAGCTGAACCTCGCGCCGCCCGCCATGCAGGGCATGGCCCAGCAGCTCATTCTCGACCGGCGCGTGGGTAGCTACACAGTGCCCGATGGCTGGTTCATCTGGGCGGCTGGCAATCGCAAAGAAGACCGCGCCGCCGTGTTCGACATGCCCGCGCCGCTGGCGAATCGCTTTGTGCACCTTGACGTCGAGCCCGATTTCGAGAGCTTCAAATCTTTTGCGCTCGAACACGGCGTTCACGAGCAGATCGTTGCCTTTCTGTCGTTTCGCACCACGCTGCTGCACCAGCTCGATCCGCGCCAGCCAGCCTGGCCTTCGCCGCGCTCGTGGGTGATGGCCGCCAGCCTGCATAATGTTGGGCTGGATATTACGCCGGTGATTGGCGCGGCTGCGGCGGCTGAGTTTGCTGCTTTCATCGCGCTCTACGCCGCCCTGCCCGATCTCGAAACCATTTTGCGCGGCGCGGGCATGGCCATCCCCTTCCCCGCCGAGCCGTCGGCGCGCAACGCAACCACCATCGGCCTGACTATGCGCGCCGCCGATGCGGCCGCCGCGCACCATGCCTTCACCTGGCTGGCCGATCAGGCTGCCGCCGAGTGGGTGCAGCTCTTCGCCGCCGACATCTTCCGGCGCATGCGCGCCAACGGGCAGATGGGCGCGCTCGCGCAGCTCGTGATGAACGACAACCGGCTGCAAGGCTTCCTGAAGGACTACCAGCGGCTGATGAGCGTATGACGTCGGCAGAAACC
>LJCR01000292.1 GCA_001399705.1 Kouleothrix aurantiaca | reverse complement strand
CGTGGCCGATAGTCCGTTCACCGGCATTGCCGAGGTGGTCGCCCACGCCGCTGGCCAGAAGCACCTGCCGGCCAAGCTCGTCGTTCCGCTGGCCGACGCGCTGACGCGCTGGCGCTATGGCTACCGCTTTGGCGCGGTTCGCCCGGTCGAGGCGGTTGCCGCAATCAGCCCGCGCCCGCTGCTGCTCATCCACGGCGCAGCCGACTCGCTGATTCCGGTGTCGCACGTGCACGCCTTCTACGCCGCGGCGCGCGAACCCAAGGAGCTGTGGGTGGTTGAAGGGATGGACCATTGCGGCGGCTACTTCGCCGACCGCGCGGCGTATGTGGCGCGCGTGGGTGAGTTTTTTGCCCGGCACCTCGGCAGCGTCGAAAGCGATAGGCCTGAGCGCATATAGAATAGATGAGCCACCGAGAACACCGAGCCGAGAAATCAATCGCCGTGCTCTCTGTGCGCTCTGTGGCCGTATCTCTTGTTTTCAGCCGTAAGGTTGCTGCAAGCACACTATGCATTTCGATATTCTGACATTATTTCCCGGCATGTTTAGCGGCCCGCTCACCGAGAGCATTCTGAAGCGCGCCGTGCAGGCCGGCACAATCAGCATCGCGCTGCACGATATTCGCGCCTACGCCACCGATCGCCATCATACCGCCGACGACTCGCCTATGGCGGCGGCGCGGGCATGGTGATGAAGGCCGAGCCGCTGGCCGCCGCCCTGCGCGCTGTGCAGGCCGCGCCCGAAGCGCCCGAAATGCCCGCGCCGCGCACGCTCACTGTGCTGATGACACCGGCCGGCGAACTGTTCAGCCAGCAAATCGCGCACGAGCTGGCCGGCTACGAGCGGCTGGTGCTGGTGTGCGGGCACTACGAAGGCATCGACGAGCGCGTGCGCGAAGCCCTGATCGACCGCGAGCTTTCGATTGGCGATTATGTGCTTACCGGCGGCGAGCTGGCCGCCATGGTGATCGTGGACGCAGTGGCGCGGCTGGTGCCCGGCGTGATCGACGCCGAGTCGGTCGGCGAAGAATCGCACAGCGGCGGGCTGCTGGAATACCCGCACTACACGCGCCCGGCCGTGTGGGAAGGCCGCGAGGTGCCGGCGGTGCTGCTTTCCGGCCACCACGGCGAAGTGGCGCGCTGGCGGCGGCGCGAACAGCTGCGCCGCACGCTCGAACGCCGGCCCGATCTGCTGGCCAGCGCCGAGCTTAATCCGACAGACCGTAGCTACCTTCAGACGCTCGGATGGGCGCCGAAAGAGCCACATGAACTTGCTTGAACCCACAACGTCTTATATAATTGCCGGTGCGGCTGCGGTCGTAGCGGTATTCTTGCTGATCTTCTGGGTCCGACGGTCGCCCGGCCCGCCATCTCGCTCGTTCTCCACCAGCCGGGACAACATAGGAGGTCCAATGTTCGGGAACAAAAAACCGCAAGCAGCAGCGCCTGCCGCCATGAATGGCCGGCCAGAAACAGTTATCGGCGCAAACACTAATATTGTGGGCACCCTCAAATCCGATGGCAATATTCGCATCGATGGCACGGTTGAGGGCGATATCGAAATCCTCGGCAACCTGATCATCGGCGAAACTGGCCGCGTGATCGCCACCATCAAGGCACAGAACGTGCACGTCTCTGGCGCAGTGAAGGGTGAGATCACCGCAGTCGAGCAGCTTGAGATTTCGCCAACCGGCAAGATCTGGGGCGATATTACCACTGCCGCGCTGCATATCGAGCCGGGTGGGCTGTTTCGCGGGCAAAGCGCCATGTCGACAAATATCGACGAGCCGCTGCTGCTGGAAGCGCCCCGCACCAGCCGGTACGACTCCTCGATCATCGATTGAATTCCTTCGGTGGGGACGCTGCCGTCGAGCAGCACCGTATTCCAGTGCTGTTTGTTCAGGTGGTAGCCAGCTGTGATGGCAGGGAAGCTATCGCGCAGAAACTGGGCGTGGGCCGGCTCGCACTTGAGCGATATGCTCAGCGGATCGGATGCCTCGTCCAGCAGCGCGAACATTTTCCCGCCCACTTTCACCACCAGCGGCTGCGGGCCAAATGGGTAGGTCGGCGTTGCGCCGGGCAGCGCCAGCAGGCACGCACGCACATCGGCAAGCTGCATCATTATTCTCCTGTCAAACATCCGTTCTGGCAGTATTGTATGCGAAAGTGCGAATTCATATATCAATTTCCATTCATCGCATCGAAAGCATGCCGTAACCTGCATCGAACAAAGCGCCGCAGCATGTATGGTATAATCGCGTCAGGTGAATGAGTAGTAAAAAAAGTATCGGGCATTGGCCCATTAAAGGGCATTCGTTATGAGTCAGCTTGGCGAGCGGTTGCGCGAAGCCCGCGAGAGCCAGGGAATTAGCATTTCACAGGCATCTGTCGAAACGCGTATCCTCCAGCGCTACATCGTAGCCCTCGAAGATGGCGAATTTCAGCATCTCCCCGGCGATGTATATGCCCGCGGCTTTCTTCGCAACTATGCCGATTATCTGAATATTCCAGCTGAAGAGCTGATCGATCTGTATCGCCGCGAGCGCGGCCTCAGCGAGCCGATCCGCGTGGTGCCGGTCACATCCGCGCCGCGCGTGCGCAGCATGATGGTGCCGAGCTTCTTCGGCGTGTTTTTTGTGGTGCTGGTGCTGATTGGCGCGAGCTACCTTGCGCTCAGCACGCTGAATGTCGTTGGCCAGGGCGCGCAGACGCCGGTGGCACAGGCTGCTACCCAGGCGCCCACGCCGCCGCCGCTGCCAACCTCTGCCCCGCGCCCCACCGATGCGCCGGCCGTGGCGGTTGCGCCCACCAGTGTCGTGGGCGGCCCGGCCGGCGGCGTGCCGCTGAACCCGGCCACGCCCAGCCCAACCGTCGACCCCAGCGCGCCAATCGTTGCCGAGGTCAGCACCGACCCGAACGGCGGCCCTGGCTCGTGGCTCGAGATCCGCGTCGATGGGCAGACGGTCTCCCGCAAGGTGCTTGGCGCCGGCCAGTCGCTGCCGGCCTTCAAGGCCCAGCGCGATTTCTGGGTGCGTGCCGGCCATGCGGCGGTTGTCTCGGTGGTGGTAAACGGGCAGAAACAGTGCTGCACCGCCGCCCCTGGCGACGTCGTCACCTTCTCCTGGCCGCCGCGCTAAACGTTTCCACAACGCGAAAACCACAGCAGGGAGCGCAGGCTCCCTGTTTTTTATGGTATACTGGCGCGGTTTGCACTGCGCGGCGCGTGCCGCGATGTGGGGGTTAGCTATGCCTGCTGAAAGCACATTCGATATTGTCTCGGAGTTCGATCGCCAGGAATTGGCGAATGCCGTCGATCAGGCCCAGCGCGATGTTCGCACGCGCTACGACCTGAAAGACAGCAAGACCGACATCGACCTTGGCGAGAAAGAACTGACGATCACCTCGGGCGCCGAAATCCACGTGGATGCGGTGCGCGATATTCTCGAAACCAAAGCCCTGCGGCGCAATCTGTCGCTGAAAATCTTCAAGTGGGGCGCGGTGGAAGAGATCGGCAATATGCGCGTGCGGCAGGTTGCAACCCTGCAGCAAGGCATCCCCGACGACGTGGCGAAAAAGCTGCAAAAGCTCATCCGCGACAGCTTCCCGAAAGTGCAGCCGCGCATCCAGGGCGAAGCACTTCGCATCGGCAGCAAGAGCCGCGACGAGCTGCAGGGCGTGATCAAACTCGTGAAAGAGCACCAGGACGAATTTGCCGTGGCGCTCCAGTTTACCAATTATCGTTAGCACTCAGAAGTCAGGTTTCAGAACACAGAAGGTCGGTATGAATTCGGTTCGTGCTCGCCCTTCGGCTCCTGACTCCTGACCCCTGACTCCTGAAAAGATGAAATACCATATCATTACCCTGGGTTGCCCCAAAAACTCGGTCGATAGCGAAGGCATGGGCGGCATTCTCGCCGCGCAGGGCCATACCGCCGTCACCGCGCCGGCCGACGCCGATGTTGTGATTGTGAATACCTGCAGCTTTATCGCCGCCGCGCGCGACGAAACGCTGGATGTGCTGCGCGACATGGCCGCCAGCAAAACCAGCGGCCAGCAGCTGATCGCCGCCGGATGCATGGCCGAAAGCCATGGCGCGCTGGTTGGCGCGGTTCCCGGCGTCGATGCGATCCTGAGCACGCGCGAGTGGATGAAGATTGGCGATATTGTTGGAGAGAAATCGACGACCGACGACCGACGACCGACGACCAAAAAAACCTTCACGTCAGACCTGCTCATTCCGCTTGAGGCGATGCCGCAAGTTCAGGCACCCGTGGCTCAGCTCGTAGCAGATACGCTCGCAGTTGAAGTTCCGTCGTCTGTGGTCAGTGGTCTTGCCGCCGAAGGTGGCTACGCCGACTGGCGCACCGCGCCGATTCGCCGCCACGCGGGCGGGCCGTCGGCTTACCTGAAGATTTCCGATGGCTGCAATCTGCGCTGCGCCTTCTGCACCATTCCCTCGTTCAAGGGCGACATGCGCTCCAAGGCAATGGGCGCGATCCTGGGCGAGGCGCAGGAGCTGGCCGCGCAGGGCGTGAAGGAGATCGTGCTGGTCGTGCAGCACCTGGCCGAC
>LJCR01002920.1 GCA_001399705.1 Kouleothrix aurantiaca | reverse complement strand
CGTGCGGCCAACCATCAGGCCGGCCACAAACACCGCGATGATTGCAAACACCAGCATGCCGTACAGCCCCGAGCCAGCGCCGCCGTAGATCACTTCGCCCAGCTTCATCAGGAACATCGGCACCAGCCCGCCCAGCGGCGTAAACGAATCGTGCATGGCGTTGACCGAGCCGTTCGAGGCGGCGGTTGTCGCGCTGGCCCAGATCGCCGAGTTGGTGATGCCGAAGCGCGTTTCTTTGCCTTCCATATTGCCGCCCGGCTGCGTCGCGCTGGCGAGCGTATCGACACCCAGCGCCGCGATGTGCGGGTTGCCGCTTTGTTCGGCTGCCACTGCGCCCAGCATCAGCGGGATGAAGATGATCGTCATTGCCGCGAGGATGGCCCAGCCCTGGCGCGTGTCGCCCACCATTTTGCCGAAGGTGTAGCACAGCGCCGCCGGGATGAGCAGAAGGCTCAGCATTTCCAGCAGGTTGCTCAGCGGCGTCGGGTTTTCAAACGGGTGCGCCGAGTTGGTGTTGAAGAAGCCGCCGCCATTCGTGCCAAGCTGCTTGATCGCAATCTGCGAGGCGGCCGGCCCCAGCGGCAGCACCTGCTGCGTCACGGCGTTGCCGCTGGCGTCACTCGTTGCCTGCACCAGCGCCACCGTGCGGTACGAGCCGAAGCTCTGCACCACGCCCTGCGCGCTCAGCGCCAGCGCCAGCACGATCGAGAGCGGCAGCAGGATGTACAGCGTCGTGCGCGTCATGTCGACCCGGAAGTTGCCAATCGTCTGCGCGGTGCGCAGGGCGTGGTG
>LJCR01002914.1 GCA_001399705.1 Kouleothrix aurantiaca | reverse complement strand
TGCCCGCGCCGCCGCCACCCAGGTGCGCCAGCACGCGCGCGGCCTGGTCGGCGGCAAGGGGCGCGGGCAGGGGTGCAGCAGCGCCAGCAGGAGCCGGGGCATCATCCTCGTCGCCAAGCACCAGAGGTTTGGGCGCGGGAAGCTCGGGCACAGGCGGCGGGGCTTCGCCAGAAATATCGGTTGAAGTAGCGGGGGGCGGCTGGCTCAGCAACTGGTCAAAATGATAATCAAGCAGCTGCTGCTCTTCGAGGCTGTGCGTCCAGAGCGTGTGGCACAAGCGCCGCAGCGCCGCGCGGTCGGCAAGGCCATAGCCGCCACGCAGGGCGCGCACCAGCAGCAGGTATTCGCCGGTGCCAAGCGGCAGGCCAGCGCGGCGCAGCTCCTCGAAAAGTGCCTGTAGCGGCAGCGGCGCGCTGGTCATGGCTGCTCGGGTGTTTGGGCAAGGTAGCGGCGGTGGTCGTCCCAGCTCTTGAGTAGCACTTCGGCAAAGGGCAGGTCGCCACCCAGTCGTGCCAGCGCCTGATCTTCGGGGTAGCGCTGCAGCACGCGAAACCAGTCGATCAGCTCGCTGGTGCTGACGCGCTTGCCGGATTCGCCTTTGTCTTGCAGCATGCGCCCTCGGAGCTGCTCGAAGCGCTGCACCGCCGCAGTGACCACGCCCGACGGCGCGGCTGGGAAGTGCGCGGCGACGATCTGTTCGAGGCGGGCGGTGGCGGGAAAGGCGATGTAGTGGAACAGGCAGCGCCGCAGAAAGGCGTCGGGCAGGTCTTTCTCGTCGTTGCTGGTGATGAAG
>LJCR01002918.1 GCA_001399705.1 Kouleothrix aurantiaca | reverse complement strand
GCTGTGCTCGTAGTAATCTTCCAAGCAATCGATCACGCGGCGCGGCTTCTGCGACGAAGCCCCGCTGTCGAGAAAGGCCAGCGGCTTGCCATGCACCTGCTGCCCGAGGATCGGGAACTCGCGGCGCAGCGCCAGCACATCGAAAAGTGTGAACGACGTAGTCGTCATGATTGATATGCCATTTCAGAACCCAGAACGGAGAACCAGGATTTCTTCATCGCTGGTTCTCGGTTCTGAGTTTTTTAGATCTTCGCTTCGACAATCGCCGCGGCGCGCTCGCGCAGCGCTTCGAGCGGGATGCGATCCAGCACCGGCTCGAAGAAACCCGTGATGATCATATGCACGGCCTCGGTGCGATCAATGCCGCGCGACTGCATGTAGAACAGCATCTCGTCGTCGATCTGGCCGCTGGTCGAGGCGTGGCCGGCGCGCTGTACGTCGTTGGTGTCGATCATCAGGCCCGGGATCGAGTCGTTGCGGGCTTTTTTGCTCAGGTGCAGCGCGTGTTCTTCGAGCCGCGAAATCGTGCCCCGGCTGCCCTTCTCGATCTTGATCATGCCGTCGAACACGGCATAGCCAGTGTCTTTCACCACGGTCTTGAAGTCCATATGGCCTTCGGTGTTGGTGCCAACATGGCGCAGCCACGGCGCGGTGACAAGGTTTTGCGTCTTCTCGCACAGCGTTGCCGCGACCCACTGGACATTCGCGCCAGTGCCTTCGAGGCTGGTTTCGGCCTCGATATGCTGCACTTGCCCGCCCAGGTTCACGGCCACCCACTCCAGGCTGGCGTTGT
>LJCR01002917.1 GCA_001399705.1 Kouleothrix aurantiaca | reverse complement strand
CTTCTCCTGATAGCGTGAAGGGAAGCTGGCACACATCACTTCAACACCCACAAACACATCGCCGCCGCAAGGCCAGGTGCGCTGATTGCTTGCAAACTGGAAACGCAGCCCCAGCACGCCATATTTGTCTGGCTCGGTGGGCGGCTTCGCATTCGGGTCTGCATGTGGGCTCGCTTCCCACTCGGCCTGAAGCTCGGCCAGCGTCTTGGGCGGGTCGATGGTGCGGGCGTGCTCGGGCGCAATCAGCATGAGCATGCGGGCGTGCCCGCGCGCCGCCGCGTCAAAGTCTTTCTCATACTCGCGGCGGTAGCACTCGATCGGCACGCGCTGGTTCATGCAGTCGCCCTGCCCCAGCACGTTAAACGTCGCCGGCTGCGGCAGCGGGTCGGGCGTGACGCGCGGCGCGTAGTATTGCCACATCGGCAGCACATAGTATGGATGCACGATCAGCAGGTCGTCGGGGTGTGCGCGCGCCGCAATTGCTGCCACGCCATCGCGCCACTGTTCCTTCACCGCCGCGCCCGAAAACAGGCCGTGCTCGGGCTGAAACAGCACCGCCGCGTTCACCGCCAGCACCAGCGCGCACAGCACGCCAAACAGCCCGCCCGCCCGCGCCGACGTTTTCTCCCGCGCCGGGCCACGCGCACCGAGCGGCGCGCTGATCACCAGCACCCAGGCGGGGAATGCCACGGTGACGTAGCGCGACTCGAACAGGCGCACCACCAGCAGCGCGACGGCAAACAGGAGCAGCGGCACCGCAAAACATGCACAGGGTCGCCAGCGCCGCCCGGTC
>LJCR01002916.1 GCA_001399705.1 Kouleothrix aurantiaca | reverse complement strand
GGCGAGAACAGCTCGGCGGGCGGCGCGGGGCTTTCCACAATTGTCAGGCGGCGGCGCCACAGGGCGAAGGCGGTGCTTATTGCGGCGGCGAGCGCCAGCAGAAGCACGATTTCAAGTAGTGTCATATGTAAATCCGGTTGAACAATGGTGCTGTACGCGCTACAAAGCCAAAATAATGATAGTTCGCAGTGCGTAGTGCGTAGTTTGGTAAGCGAGCCCGGTGGGATAATTTCTTTCACGAACATACGCAAAAAAGGCACGAATCAAGGCAGCTGGCTGCCCTCGATCTCGTGCCTCGCGATGTTCGTCTCCTTGCCGCGCTACTGGGGCGGGATCTCAAAGCGGTAACCAACGCCGCGCACCGTCTGGATATAGGCCGGCCGGCCGGGGTCGGCCTCGACCTTTTCGCGCAGCCAGCGGATGTGCACGTCAACGGTGCGGCTGTCGCCCAGGAAGTCGTAGCCCCACACGCGCTCAAGCAGCACATCGCGCGAAAGGGCCATGCCGCGGTTGCGGATCAGGCAGGTCAGCAGGTCGAATTCTTTCTGCGAGAGCGTCAGCTCGGCACCGGCGCGCCACGCCCGCCGCGAGCCGGTATCCACGCGCAGCGCGCCCGCGTCGAGCACTTCGCGGCTGGCGGCTGGCTGCCGGTCGGTGCGGCGCATAATCGCGCGCACGCGCGCCAGCAGCTCGCCCAGGCTGAATGGCTTGGCGACATAGTCGTCGGCACCAAGCTCCAGCCCGGCAATGCGGTCGACTTCGTCCTGGCGCGCGGTGAGCATCAGGATGGGCA
>LJCR01002915.1 GCA_001399705.1 Kouleothrix aurantiaca | reverse complement strand
CAATCCGCCCGTTCAGGTCTTCAAGCACATGCGCCGCCTGTGTGGGGCTGGGGCGCGTGAACATATTCGCGCTTGGCGCAGCGATCGGCACGCCTGCGGCGGCGCACAGCGCGCGCGCCACCGGGTGGGCAGGCATGCGCACCGCCACAGTATCGCGCCCGGCCGAGACGTTTGGCGGCACGATTGGCTGGCGGCGCAGCACCAGCGTAAGCGGGCCGGGCCAGAACTCCGCTGCAAGCTCGTACGCCAGCGCGGGAAGATCGGTCGCTACCTCGCCCAGTTGATCCAGCGCGGCAAGGTGCACGATCAGCGGGTCGGCGGCGGGGCGCTGCTTGGCCGCAAAGATCTTCGCCACCGCGCCTGCGTCGAGTGCATTTGCACCCAGGCCGTAGACCGTCTCGGTTGGGAAGGCCACCAGCTCGCCGCGCCGAATCACTTCAGCAGCGCGCGCGATCACCGCTGCTTCTGGCTGCTCGGCATCGACTGGCAGGACAATGGTTTGATAGAATTCGCTCAAATCACGATCTCATTAAGCGACGAACGACGAAAGACGAACGACGAAGGGCGATCAGAAGAAATAAACCGCAAAAGGTGCAAAGAGTTGATGAGTGGCGATTTGCGATTCTGACGACCGACGACGGACAACCGACGACTGTTTGCGTCCTGAGTAGCACGAAGTGCGTATCGAAGGGCGCGAAAGTTTGACAACCGACGACTGTTTGCGTCCTGAGTAGCACGAAGTGCATATCGAAGGGCGCGAAGGGTTGACGACCGACGACGGACAACCGACGAC
>LJCR01002912.1 GCA_001399705.1 Kouleothrix aurantiaca | reverse complement strand
GGCCAGCAGCGCGGGCGTGCCGGCAGCAGCTTGCAGGCTTCTGGGCGGGGCTGCGGGGCTGGCATCGCCGGCCTGGTGCACCACAGGGAGCTGGCCAATGTCGCCAGCCGCCCCCATGTCGCCGCGATACAGCCGCCCATCGAGGATGAACCCGCAGCTCACGCCCAGGCTCCCAAGAAAGAGGTAGACGACGTTGTTCCAGCCACGCGCGGCGCCCCGGCGGTGCTCGGCCAGCGCGCCAAGCCTGGCGTTGTTCTCAACAATCACGGGCAAATCCAGCGAGGATTCCAGCATGGCGCGCAGTGGGGCATCGTGCCAGCCGGGCGACAGTGCGGGCGCGGCCAGGCGGCCTGTGGCGCTCGCAACGATTCCCGGCACGCCCACGCCCACGCCAAGCAGGTTGCCGCGGCTGATCCCAGCCTCGCTCAGCATGTGGCTCAGCAGCGCAGCCACCTGTGCGACGCACGCGTGCGGGCCGCTGGCAACCGCGAAGGCGCGCTGCTTGCGCAGCAGCACCGCCGCAACCAGATCGACGGCCAGCAGTGTCAGCATGCCGCCGCCAATCCCCACGCCGACGACATAGCGCGGATGCTCGTTCAGCGCGATCATGATCGCCCGCCGCCCACCGCGCGAATCGCCGCTGCCAGTTTCGCGCACCAGCTTGGCCGCAAGCAGCCCGGCAACAATGCTCGAAACAGTTGAGCGGCTCAGTTTGCTGCGCCGCGCCAGCTCCGCGCGCGCGATCGTGCCTTCCTGGCGCAGCCGGCTTAGCACCATCCGCCCGTTCCGCTCGC
>LJCR01002913.1 GCA_001399705.1 Kouleothrix aurantiaca | reverse complement strand
GGCGCCTGCTGTTCCACCCGCCGGCCTGCCCGGCGCGGCCGACGGCAGCCTGACCTGGACGGGAGCGTACGACGCGGCGTATGGCCGCTTCGCCTGGCACGACCCGCTGGATGACCTCCAGGCCGACCCGAAGCTCGGCGGAGCGCTGCCGGGCGGCCCGTTCGCCGGCCGCGCCACCTACCTCGTCGTCGGCTGGTGGTCGGACGCCGGGCTCGACCCGCTGGACGAGGTGCGCACCGAGGGCGGGCTGGCCGAGCGGCTGGGCACGCTGGCCTGGCGGCTGCTGCCCGGCGCGGCCGACACGGCCCACGAGCGGCAGGGCGCGTTGGAGCGCGCGAACTCGCTCGGGCTTGCTGGTGGCGGGCGCTGGAAGGTAGCCACCGCGACAAGCGCCGGGACTGGAACCGTTTCCGCACGGGCATTCGAGCCGGCGCTCTCGCTGCCGAGCCTGGCCGCCGAGGCGCGCACGATCGTGCCGGGGCGCGTGGTTGGCGCAGAAGCCTCGACACTCCTGCACGGCGCGCTGGTTGGCGTGCCGGTGCAGGATGGCATCGCCGCGCAGGACCTGCGGCCGGCGACCACCGCAACGAACCTGGCGCTGGGCGACTCGCTCGACGAGCTGGTGGCGACGCTGGCCGCCTCGGGCATGAGCCTCGCAGGCGACGAACGCGCCACGCTGGAGCGGCTGCTGGCTGCCTTCAACGCGCGGCTGCTCCCGCAGCTTGGCAGCGCCGACGGCCTGGCCGATATCGACGAAGCGCGCCACGCCGCCGCCTTCACCTCGGTCGACCCGC
>LJCR01002911.1 GCA_001399705.1 Kouleothrix aurantiaca | reverse complement strand
TGCTATAATGCCCGCCAGAACGCCGCCGCTGTGGGGTGTATTGTGCCCGGCCCGTGAACGGGCGGGCTGTGTGGGTAAGCTGAAGCTGGTTTGCAGCCCGCTTCAGCGGGCTTTGTATCTTGTAGCCCGCTGCTTTAGCGGCGGGCGGGGGCGCGATTGCGAGCCGTGCAGAATTGTAAGTCGCACCGGCTACTGTGGGGGGAACCCAATGGAATATCTGGTTACGATCGGGCTTGAGGTGCACGCCCAGATCCGCACGAAATCGAAAATGTTCTGCGGGTGCAGCGCCGAAGTTGCCGGTGCCGCGCCAAACACGCACGTCTGCCCGACCTGCATGGGCCTGCCCGGCGCGCTGCCCTACATCAACCGCCGCGCCGTCGAGATGGCCGCGCTCACCGGGCTGGCGCTGAACTGCCGCATCCAGCATAACAACGTCATCAGCCGCAAAAACTACTTCTACCCCGACCTGCCTTCTTCCTACCAGCGCAGCCAGTTCGACGACCCGCTGTGCGTGGCGGGCTGGGTCGAGATCGCGGGCGAGAGCGGCAACAAGCGCATTGGTCTCACCCGCGTGCATATCGAAGAAGATACCGGCAAGCTCAACCATCAGTCCGATGGCGCATCGCTGGTCGATTTCAACCGCGCGGGCGTGCCGCTGATGGAGATCGTTTCCGAACCCGACCTGACCTCGCCCGAGGAAGCGCGCCGCTATTTCCAGAAACTCCAGCAAGTGCTGCGCTGGATCGGCGTGAATACCGGCAACATGGAAGACGGCGCGCTTCCTCGGGCGAGGTC
>LJCR01002910.1 GCA_001399705.1 Kouleothrix aurantiaca | reverse complement strand
GGCAAGCCCGCTTCAGCGGGCGTCGCTTCGAAGCCCGGTCGTTTACGGCCGGGCGGTGCGCAAGACGATCATTGTGCAGAACTTTCCGTCACACCCGCGTACTGGCGTACTGGGCCACAGAGCGCACAGGGACCACTGAGGAAAACTATCAAACTCGGAGCGCTCCGTGTTTTCCGTGGCCCGGTACGTCTCGATCGGTATCTCAGGCAAGCTCGGCGGCGGGGCGCGGATCGGCGGCGCGCAGCTGGTAGCTATGCAGCAGCGCTAGCGCGAGCAGGCCGCCACCCATGTAGAGCAGGCCGACCAGATCCAGCATCGTCACAACGTTGACGCGGTCGCCCAGCAGGCTGGCCAGGGTTTGGCCGAACAGCGTCGCCAGCCCGACTGCCGCGCCATACGCGCCAAACACGCGCCCACGAAAGCGGTCGGCCACACTTTGCTGCAGCAGGGTATCGACGCTGACAAACATGCCCATCACCGGCAGGCCCTGCAAGACCTTGATGAACAGCGCGGCGGGCAGCCACAGCGTGGGCGGGAGCGGCAGGCTGGTGACATTGGCGTAGGCCAGCGTCAGCAAGCCCAGAATGACGCCGCTCGCGCCGATCAGGTGGGAGGTGCGCACCTGCCGCGCCACCCGGCCGATCAGCACGCCGCCCAGCAGACCACCGACGGCCTGGGCGCTGGTGAGCCAGCCGCGCTCAAGCGCGCCGCCGTGCAGCACCTGCTTGAGCCAGGGAAAGCCCAGTACGTTCAGAATGCCTTCGGAGATCATCGCCACGCCGACGACGACGAAGAT
>LJCR01000291.1 GCA_001399705.1 Kouleothrix aurantiaca | reverse complement strand
TCGCGAGACCTTGGGCAAAACGCTTGCTTGGGCCATCGAACAATCGCACCAAGGCATGACTCTGTCCGATATCAAGCTCCGTTTGGCTTTACCCTGAGCTTTCGCCTATTTCTGCAAAACCTCAGTACTAACAAATACGAACATCACGATTCGGAACAATGCACCTCGTGTAGAGCGTAAAACAACACTCGTATAAAAAGCAAAACCACCACTCAGTAATGAGTGGTGGTTTATCCGTACCTTACCAGACCGCGCCAGACCGCGCCAGACCGCGCCAGACCTTGTCTCTAAATTATACCACGCGCCCAAAAAATGCAACCCCTTGACAGGAATTCAAAGAGAGTGATGAACTTTATGGGGTGACACTGGTATTTCTACTACCGTAGTTGGGTGTAATATTCGTTAATCAAGGAATAATAACGCATCTTAAACTGCCCTTGCAGCGATATCTTTGTAAATCCAGACATCGTTCAAGGGGGAAATATGGAAAGGATTCTATCAGGTTATGGCCGTATTGTAGTAATCTTGTGCATTGGTGCATTCGTGCTTGCGTGCGGCCAAGGACAACCCAATACTGCTGCCACCACAAGCACTAAAGTCCCAACTGTACAAAGCACTGAAACCACTCAACCAGTAGCGACTGAAGAACTTACTTCAGCGCCCGCTGTTGAAGCGCAGGCGCAACCCACAGTCACAGTTAATATGCGTGGTGGGCCGGGTACTAATTATCCTGTTCTTCGCAAGGTCAAACCAAAGACAACCGTTACCATTCTGGCTGTACGAAATGAAAACAGTGAACGGTGGTATCGCGTGCGAGTTGATGGTGACGAGGGGTGGATGAGTGCGACGGTACTTCCAGTTGATGATGCTGTCGCAGAAGCATTGCCCGTCGACATTCAAGCCCTAGCCGAACCACCCACGGCAACACCCAAACCCGCTCCTGTTGTGAAACCCACCGCAAAGCCTGCTCAAGCAATTGTGGCACCCGCAATCGTGGAACCCTCAAGCGGTGTGCGTGTTGGAGCGATTTGTCGCGATGGCTCGCGTTCAAGTGCAACCGGGCGTGGCGCTTGTTCGCACCATGGTGGGGTCGATCATTGGCTGCTTCGGTAGTGGGAGTATTGGTCGGTATCCAATGAAATATCCAAGTACGAACCATTCAGTGGAATTGGGAAACAGCAGAATTTGTATCAACGAAATGAAGTATGAGAGTGTCGCTAAAGTCTCCAAGTTTACAATAACGCCACAATTACCAAAAGGCACTTGATATCCAACTCGATATCCAACTTTTCAAAAGGGGCCACTTATTAGGGGCTTGGGAGGTGCGAAATTACTGATTGCAATCAGGTGCCAATTCCAGATGGAGGAAAAACCGATTGTTTGCTACAATACGCGGCATGGAACTCGCGCTCAAAGGCAAGGTACCCACCCCATGGCCGCTATTACCGTAAACGACGTTCTGCGCCTGGCGCTGCCCCCCGGCACGGGCATTGCCGCCGGCGCGCCCGGCCTGCAGCGCCAGGTCACCTGGGTGGTGACGCCGCGCGCCACGCTGCCGGCCTTCGCCAACCTGCGCGGCGGCGAGATCGCGCTGGTGTCGGTCAGCGCGCTGCAGGCCCTCGGCGACCGCATGACGCTGGCGAGCCTGGTCGAGCGACTCGCGGCGGTGCCGATCTCGGCGATTGGTGTGATCGGCGAAGTGAGCGACTCGGCGCGCTCTGCCGCCGACCTGGCGCGCATGCCGCTGCTGGGCCTGCCCGTAGGCGCGGATCTGCGCGAGGCCGAGCGCGAGGTGCAGCGGCTGATCAGCGACCACGAGGCGCAGCTTGAACGCCGCGCCGCGCAGCTTGGCAACCTGCTCACGCAGCGCTCGCTGGCCGGCGCGGGGCTGCCCGGCCTGCTCGAACTGCTGACCGAGCGCACCGGGCGCGGCGTGGCCTGCTACTCAAGCACTGGCGAGATGCGCGGACTGAAGGCGCGCGGCTCGGCGCGCGTGGCGCTGCAAACCCTGCGCCCCACCGAGCCGGGTATGAGCACGCACCTCGGGCAGGAGATCTGGGTGAAGCCGCTGGGCGCAGGCAGCGAGCGGATGGGCTTTCTGGCGCTGGCCGGCGAGGGGCTGGACGAGTGGGATCAGCAGGCCGCGCAGCAGGGCGCGAATGCGCTCGCGCTGGAGCTGGCGAAAGAGCAGGCTGTGCTGGCCGCCGAAGAGCGCCTGCGCGGCGATTTCGTGCAAAGCGTGCTGGCCGGCCCGCCCGCCGACAGCGAGGCGCTGCTGCGGCGCGGGCAGGAGCTGGGCTACGACCTGCGCAAGCCGCATATTGCCCTACTGTGCACCAGCAGCGAGGCTGGCGATTCCGACGAAGCCGCCAGCCGTGTCACACTGGCGCTGAATAACGCTCTCGCCGCACTGAAGCTGAGCGCGCCAACCATGCGCCGCGCCGACGGCGTGCTGTGTTACCTGCCGCTGAACGGCCGCACGCAGCGCCCGCGCGAGCTGGCCGAACAACTGCGTGGCCGGCTTACGCCCGAGATCCCTCACCTGGTGCTGGCAATCGGCAAAGAAGCCGCCAGCGTCAGCACCTGGCCGCGCTCGCTGCGCGAGGCTGAACAGGCACTGCTGCTCGGGCGGCAGCTGCTCGACACGGCGCACGTGCTCGATTTTGGCGATCTGGGCGTGTACCGCCTGCTCTTGCTGCTGCGCGAATCGCCCGAGCTGTGGGATTTCTACCGCACCACGCTGGCCGCGCTGACCGACTACGACCGCAAGCAGCACGCCGAGCTGCTGAAAACGCTGGAGGCGTTTTTCGCCAACCTCGGCAACCTGGCCCGCGCCGCCGAGGCGCTCCATGTCCATCGCAACACACTGCTCTACCGGCTCGAACGCATCACCGAGATTAGCGGGCTGAACCTCGACGACTCCGAGGAGCGGCTGGCGCTCTGGCTGGCGCTCAAGGCCCACCGTGTGCTGCAAACCCTCGACGAGTCTGAAGAGCTATGAGCAACGCCAGCCAGCCGCGATTGCTGCGCGCCCGCGCCTTCATCGACCGCCACTACGACCAGCCCATCGATCTTGCGCAGATTGGCGCGCAGGCCGGCTTTTCGCGCTACCACTTCCTGCGCCTGTTTCGCACCGCCTTTCGCGAAACGCCCCACCAGTACCTCATGCGCCGCCGCATCGAGCGCGCCAGGGCGCTGCTGGCCGCCAGCGACCTGAGCATCACCGAGATTTGCTTTGCGGTTGGCTTCCAGAGCCTCGGCTCGTTCAGCACGCTGTTCCATCGCTGCGCCGGCTGCTCGCCGCGCGCCTACCGCGCCCGCCATCAGGGCCAGCACACTCACTCGCTGGCGCGCATCCCCGCCTGCTTTCTCACCATGTACGGGGTGGAAGCCAGCGCAGACTAGGGCTTGGCGCAATTTTCGAGAAGACAAGGCCGCTACCAGCGCGCTATAATCGAACATATATTCGTATTGATGGGAGGGGCTATGATCACCAAGCTTTCGCACGCGACCGTGTTTGTGTTCGATCAGGACGAGGCGCTGGCGTTCTATCGCGACAAGCTCGGCTTCACCGTGCGCACCGACATGCGCATGGACAACGGCTTCCGCTGGCTCTCGGTCAGCCCGCCCGCGCAGCCCGACCTGGAGCTGGTATTGTACCGGCTGGAACCCAGCCCGACGATGAACGCCGACGCGGTGGCGCAGGTGCGCAGCCTGATCAGCAATGGCGCAATTGGCCTGGGCGTGTTCGAAACCGACGACTGCCACGCGACCTACGAAGACCTGCGCGCCAGGGGCGTGAAGTTCCTCGCGCCGCCGCAAGAGCAGCCCTATGGCATCGAGGCGATTGTGCAGGAGCCGCTGCTGATGACCGGGCCGATCTGGCTGCGCGACGACGCGATCGAGCCGGTGCCGAATCTCGCCAAGGACTGGCAGTGGTCCGAGGATGGCAAAAGCCTGACGATGAACCTCGTCAAAGGCATTAAGTGGTCGGACGGCCAGCCTTTCACCGCCGACGATGTGATGTTCACCTGGGATGACATCATTCTCGACCCAGGCGTGGTGAAAGCCTGGACCAAGCGCAGCGGCTGGCAGATCGACGGCAAGGACATTGATCTCGAAAAAGTCGACGACTATACGATCAAGTGGACCTTCCCGGTTGAAAAGCCGGCCTACAAGCTGTTCGACATGAACGAGCTGGTGTGGTCGGTTGCGCCGGCCCACATTCTCAAGCCCTTCCACCCGAAGTACACGCCTTCCTCGGACTACCAGAAGTTCCAGGATGCCCTGCCGCCCAACACCCTGCCGGTGGTCACCATGGGGCCGTGGGTGCCGGTGGAGTACAAGACCGACGAGCTGATGGTGTTCCGCCGCAACCCGTACTACTGGAAAGTCGACGAAAGCGGCAAGCAGCTGCCGTACCTGAACGAGGTGATCTTCGAAAAGGCGGCCACTGGCGTCATCCGCACCACCAAAGTGATCGCGGGCGCGGCCGACCACACCAACGTCGAGAACCCGTCAACCTACCGCGAAGTCGCCACCCGCGCCGCCGACCAGAACGCGGTTTTCCGGCTCGAAT
>LJCR01002909.1 GCA_001399705.1 Kouleothrix aurantiaca | reverse complement strand
GGCGGCGTCGGCCGGGGTCGAAATCCGGTCGTCCTCGATAAAATCGCCCATGCGGCCTTCGCCTTCCTGGCCCACTGGCATTTCCAGCGAAAGCGGGTGCATCGAGGCTTCCAGCGTGCGCCGAACTTTGTTCGGGCTCATGCCCATCGCGTCAGCGATCTCTTCGGGCGTGGGCTCGCGCTGCATCGACTGTTGCAGCTTGTGCGAGGTGCGCTTGACCTGGCTGATCGCCTCGCCCATGTGAACGGGCAAGCGAATAGTGCGGCTCTGGTCGGCGATGGCGCGCGTGATCGCTTGGCGAATCCACCACGTCGCATACGTCGAGAACTTGTGGCCCTTGGTGTAGTCGAACTTCTCGACGGCGCGCATCAGGCCAATATTGCCTTCCTGCACGAGATCCATCATCGTCAGGCCGTAGGACGTGTACTTTTTCGCAATAGAAACAACCAGCCGCAGGTTCGCCTGGATGAGGTGCTGGCGTGCGTCGTTGCCGCGCGCAAGCTGCTGCTCAAGCGCGAAACGCTCCTGCCACGACTGGTATTCCTCGCGGTCAAGCGCGGCCTTGGCGTAATCGCCGCTCTCCATCTGCTTGGCAAGCGTCACTTCCTGCTCAGCCGAAAGCAGCGGCACCTGGCCAATTTCCTGCAGGTACATACGCACCGGGTCGTCCAGCGCGATATCTGTCAGGTCGGGGAGTTCGGCGAGCAGTTCGTCTTCGATCGAGGGAGGCACATCGGTAATTTCGGCTGCCGTCTCGACGACGCGGATGCCCTCGGCCTGGAGGGCGGCGTACAGC
>LJCR01002906.1 GCA_001399705.1 Kouleothrix aurantiaca | reverse complement strand
GAACCGAGAACCGCAGAACCACGGAACCGCAGAACCAAGACCAAGAACTGAGAACCGAAAGCCGCGGAACCGAGAACCGCGGAACCAAGAACCGATAACCACGGAACCGCGGAGCTACGGAACCGCAGAACTGGAAATCTGGAATTGCTCTGCAATGGCATACTCGAAAGAAGAGATCATAAACACGCACTATGCACCACGCACTACAATGGCATACTCGAAAGAAGAGATCACAAATACGCACCACGCACCACGCACTACGCACCACACAACGAGAATCGCCCTTTGTAGCCCGTAAACCCGCCTTGCCCAATCGGTTTCGCTATTCGCTAGGAAAAAGGAGTTGGCTCGTGAGCAGTATCCCCACGCTCCCCGGCATCACCTCGCAGATGATCGACACGCCCCGCCTGGCCATTCACACCCTGTCCAGCGGCCCGGCCGACGGCATCCCGGTGCTGTTTGTGCATGGCAACGCGTCGTCGGCAACCTACTGGGAAGAAACTATGCTGGCGCTGCCGCCGCAGTATCGCGCGATCGCGCCCGACCTGCGCGGCTATGGCGACACCGAGGACAAGCTTATCGACGCGACGCGCGGCCTGGCTGATTTTTCTGACGATTTGCTCGCGCTGGTCGACACACTCGGCATCGGGCGCTTCCATGTCGTTGGGCACTCGCTGGGCGGTGCGGTGCTGTTCCTGCTCATCCCCGCCGCTGGCGACCGTGTGCTCTCGGCCACGCTGGCCACGCCCGGCTCGCCCTATGGCTTTGGCGGCACCAAAGATGTGGAAGGCACCATG
>LJCR01002905.1 GCA_001399705.1 Kouleothrix aurantiaca | reverse complement strand
CGGCGTAGGCATCACCCGCCACAAGCGTGCCCACTGCCGAAAGCGTCGCGCTGATCACTAGCGAAACGAGCAGCAGAAAGCCCACGCCCAGCACCATCGCAAACGAAAAAAAGCGATCCTTGAGTGTGCCGGCGATGCCGCGCCCCGGCTTCGGCTGCACCTCCCAGATCGTATTCAGCGCGTCCTGCAGCTGCCCAAACAGCCCGCCCGCCGCCAGCAGCAGCGTGATCACGCCAATCACCGTGGCGATAATACCCGCAGCCGGCTTGCGCGCGCCCTGAATCATCGCGTCGATCGCCTCGCGGCCATTCTGCCCGATCAGCCCGCCCACCTGGCTGAGAATGCTCTCGCGCACCTGCGTCTCGCCAAAAAACAACCCCGCGATCGCAATCACAATAATCAGCAGCGGGGCCAGCGCAAACACCGTATAGTAGGCCAGCGCGGCGGCCAGGCGCGGCGCGCGGTCCTCGCTCCAGTCGCTGAACGTCTCGCGGAGCAGGCTCCACACAGCTGTTGGGTTCATCTTAAACCTCTTTCCCTCATCATATCTGCCGAATCGCTTGCAAGTGCTGTGCCGGGGGCGCGGCGCTGTGCTATAATCGCCGCCGGTTCGGGAGGGGAAAAAAGGAGCCGGTTCGGGCGCACGCTGTGCCAGGATGCCCCGCCCCCCAATGCAAAAGGGCCGAGTGTGAGGGTATTTGCTGTGCCGCAGTGGCGTCGCTGGCTGAACGAGCTTGTGGCGGTGAGCCTGCTTGTCGCGCTGATCGTGTGCGGGGCGGGGGCGCTGGCCCGGCCCG
>LJCR01002908.1 GCA_001399705.1 Kouleothrix aurantiaca | reverse complement strand
GTGCCGGTTTCTTTCACCTGCGCGCCGCCCGTCACCGCCCCGCCGCTGCTGACCTGCTCGCCCGCCAGAGTCACCAGCGTCCACCCGCCCGTGAGCTGGCGCAGCGCCTGGCGCGCAGTCGGCAGATCTTCCACCACGAGGGTGCGGCCGAGCAGGTTCTGCACGACCGGACGGTAGTGCTCATCGAAATCAATCAGGTCGGTGGCGACGCCCAGCACGCCAGCAATATTCACCGAAGCGCGGCGGTCGTCGCCCCGGCGGATGGTGTCGAGCGGCAGAAAGGTGGCGCGGCCCTGCCCGCCGCGTTTGAGCGCCGCAATCGCGTCTTCGGCGTCGGCCCACTGCTCGACCACCACATTTTGCAGGCGCGAGCCAAGCGCGACTTCGATCGCGGTTTCGAGGTTGGCGGGCGTGCGGATGATTGACGACACCAGCACAAAGCCGTCGCGGCCCTGTGTTTCGGCCCACTGCATGGCGGCTTTCACGCCGGCAAAAGCGCCGGCATAGCTGCGCTGCAGGCGGGTGAGCGTTTCCAGGCGCGCTTCGGAGTCGGCTACGGTGCGGCGGGCTTGGGCCAGCGCTTCGTCGGCACCGGCGCGCTTGGCGCGGGATTGATCGAGCGGCGCGGGCCTGCTCGGCAGCGCTGGCGGCGGCGTGCTGGGCCTGCTCGGCGCTGCTGAACTGCGTCTGCGCGGCTTCAAGCGCCGTGCGGCGCTCGGCCAGGGCGCGCTGGGCGGCTTGCAAGCCTTCGGCGGCGCTGGCTTCTTCGGCCAGCAGGCGGGCGCGCTGGGCGTGCA
>LJCR01002907.1 GCA_001399705.1 Kouleothrix aurantiaca | reverse complement strand
ACCCAGTAGAGCGCATAGAGCAGCAGCCCCAGGCCAAAGACCTGCGCCACACGTACTCCTCCAGGCAGCACCAGCGAATCGGCGCGTAGCGCCTCGACCAGCAGCAGCGTAAGCCCTTGCAGGCCCAGGTACATCGCTGCGAGTGCTCCCACCTGCAGCGACCGTCGCGCCAGCTGTCGCAGCGCAAACAGGCTGAGCAGCGCCGCAAGCGCAAAGTAAATCTGTGTCGGGTGGCGAGTAGCTCCAAACAGCGAGACGCCCCAGGGGAGCGTGGTTGGCACGCCAAATGCCTCGCCGCTGAGCAGCAGCCCGACGCTCGCGATCGCCTGCACGATAGGCAGCGTCAGCGCGGCGGCATCGGCCACCTTCAGCTCATCAAACCCGTTCCAGCGGCACCACACATAGCCGGCCAACAGCCCTCCCAGCAGCGCTCCCGGCCAGGCGAAGTCGCTCACGCGCAGCGCGACGAACAGGGCCGGGTTGCGGCCATAGAGGTCCAGATTGAACAGCCCGTACCACAGCCGCGCGCCGAGCACTGCGCCGATCATCACGGGATAGAAGCAGGTATCAGCCTGCTTCGCCAGCTGCTCGCCGCCGCGGGCGCGCGCGACGCGCGACAGCAGCGAGCTGCCCACGAGGATCGAGAGCAGCAGCACCAGACCGCCGCTGCTGAGGCGAAATGGCCCGATTTGCACCAGTGGATACATCTACGCGCCTTCCTGCAGCAGCTGCTCGACTGTGCCAGCGATCACCCCGCGCGGCATCGGCCCGCGGTAGACCGCGCGAATAATCCCCTT
>LJCR01002904.1 GCA_001399705.1 Kouleothrix aurantiaca | reverse complement strand
GTTGAAAGTTAGAAGGTTGCGGGTTTGCAGGTTGCAGGTTCCGTAGTTCCGCGGTTCTCGGTTCTTGGTTCTGCGCTCGCCCGCTGCTTTGAGTATAGAAGGTCGGCGCGCAAACCGACAGGGCATGACGAAAAGATTGTGCCGGACGGCGCGAAGAATTTAAGGTAAAATGCCCGCATGAGTTTGCATTCTGAAGCGCTGCTCGACGACATCAACTGGAAGCTGCTGCGCCTGCTGCAGCAGAATGCCCGCAGCTCGTTCAGCGAGCTTGGGCGCGCGGTGGGCCTTTCGCCGCCCGCCGTGGCCGAGCGCGTGCGCCGCCTGGAGGAGGCCGGCGTGATCAGCGGCTACCACGCGCGCGTTGAGCCGGCCAAAGCGGGCTTGCCGCTGCTGGCATTCATGCGCCTGGCCGAAGTTGGCGAGCGCGGCGAGCGCGTGGTGGCGCTGGTGAGCGCCATGCCCGAGGTGCTGGAATGCCACCGCGTCACTGGCAGCGATAGCTTTATTCTGAAAATTCTCGCGACGTCGATTGCGCACCTCGAAGCGCTGATCGACCGCTTCACGCCCTACGGGCAGGTAACGACCTCGCTGGTGCTGTCGTCGGCGGTGTCGCGCCACACGATTGAGCGGCCCGAGTAGCGCGAAGTGCGTATCATACCAAGTTCGGGTAAATACTTGCATTTGTCATTCTGAACCCTTCGGCTACGCTCAGGGTAAACTCAGCGTCAGCGGAGTGAAGAATCTCCTATTCATAGCAACGAGAGATGCTTCGCTGCGCTCAGCATGACAATTCAGAAG
>LJCR01002903.1 GCA_001399705.1 Kouleothrix aurantiaca | reverse complement strand
GCGCGTGATCGACGCGCAGATCCTCCTACGCGAGAACAAGGTGTTTATGCGCAAGCGCTGCCCCGAGCACGGCTGGTTCGAGGCGCTGGTGTTTGGCGACGCGCAGCTGTATACCGAGATTGCGCGCTACAACAAGCCCGGCACGCTTCCGCTCGAATTCGCCACCGAGGTGCGCGACGGCTGCCCGCACGACTGCGGCCTGTGCCCCGAGCATCAGCAGCACGCCTGCCTCGGCATCATCGAGGTCAATCAGGCGTGCAACCTCGATTGCCCGCTGTGCTTTGCCGGCTCGGGCACGCACCTCGCGCAGAACGGCTGGCAGCTCACCCGCGCGCAGGTTGAATTCATGCTCGACAGCTTTGTGGCGGCGGAAGGCAACCCCGAGGTCATTCAGTTTTCGGGCGGCGAGCCGACCCTGCACCCGCAGATCATCGACTTTGTGGAGCTGGCGCAGGCCAAGGGCATTTCCTATGTCATGATCAACACCAATGGCATCAAGATCGCCCGCGACGACCACCTGCTGGCCGAGCTGGCGCGCGTTAAGCCACAGATTTACTTGCAGTTCGATGGCTTCGAGCCAAGCACGAACCTGGCGCTGCGCGGCCGCGCCGACCTGCTGGAAACCAAGCTGCGCGCGCTCGACCGCCTGGCCGAAGTGGATGTGCGCGTGGTGCTGGTGGCCGCGATTGAGCGCGGCGTGAACGACCACGAAGTTGGCACGATCGTCGAGTTTGGGCTGCGCCACCCGGCGGTGTTTGGTATCAACTTCCAGCCCGCCTTTCGCGCCCAGCGCCACCT
>LJCR01002901.1 GCA_001399705.1 Kouleothrix aurantiaca | reverse complement strand
GTAATACACATACTATGTAGCAATATTACATTATTCACAGAAATCGCGAACTGTAATCTCTATTATTGTTAAAGTGCAGCGAATTATTTTATAGTACCCATATAAGCCTTTATATACGAGCAGCAATCATGTCAGCACAACAAACGATTTCAAAACGCTCGCACTATGGCGCTGCGATCAAGGTACGCTACCTTCTGATTATTATTAGCATTACCCTATCTTTACTGCTTGGCCTGAAGGCCTGGCAGGTATATACAGCGGCGCAAGCCCTGCGCGACGACTTACGCGCTCTGGAGGATGCCGCCGCGCACCCCAGCCGCGACCAGATTATGGCGCTGGGGCCGCTGCTGCCACGCGCGCACGCAGATGCCGTGGCGCTGCGCAGCACCAGCGCGCCGCTGCTGCCCGTTGCGCGCCGCATGAGCTGGCTGCCTGGCTATGGGGTTGACATTGCCGCCGTGCCCGATCTGCTGGAGATGGCTGTGGGCCTGACCGACGGGGCCGAAAGTAGCTACAGTGCGGTTATGCCAGCACTGCGCCCGCTGGCGAATGGCGAGTTGGCTGGCACAACTTTAATGCAGCGCCTGGAAGCCGCCCAGCCCGACCTGCTGCGTGCCCAGCAGGCGCTGGCGCAGGCGGCCGAAGCGGGGGCGCGTGTGCCGCAGGCGCAGCTTTCGCCCGAATTGCGCGCGCCACTAGCCCGCATTGACGCGCTGCTGCCAGCAGCGCGCGATGGCGTAACAATTGCGCTGGCGCTGCCCGATTTGCTTGGCGCACATGGCCGCCACGACTACCTGGT
>LJCR01002899.1 GCA_001399705.1 Kouleothrix aurantiaca | reverse complement strand
CCGCTATAGTTGCGGGCGCACATTCCCCGCAATTCGACCCAAACCGAGATTTTTGAGCTGTTGATGAGGCTGCCGTGAGCGAGATTGCCCCTGCAGAGAAGGAAACTGGTCGGAGCGAGGCGGTCAGCGACGGCGTGTTTGCGATCGCCGTGACGCTGCTGGTGTTGGAGCTGAAAGTGCCGCAGCTTGGCGAAGAAGCCGGCGGCCTGGAGCTGTGGTCGGCGCTGCTGGCGCGCTGGCCTTCGTACCTGGCGTACCTGGTGAGCTTTGTCACCATCCTGATTGTGTGGGTCAACCATCATCGCCTGTTTGGCCTGATCCAGCGCTCGGACTCGCGCTTTATGTTTCTGAACGGCCTGCTGCTGCTGGTCGTCACCACCATCCCCTTCCCAACCGCGCTGCTGGCCGAGTACCTTGAGAAGCCAGCCGCCTGGGTGGCCTGCGCGGTGTATTCGGGCACATTTTTCCTGCTCGCGCTGTCGTTTAACGCGTTCTGGCGCTACGCAGCCCACCGCGATCGCTTGATGGCGCAGCCGCTCAGCGCCGAGCAGCGCACGCAGATCGGGCGCAGCCTCCTGTTTGGGCCAATCACCTACGGCATTGCCTTTGCGCTGGCGTTTTTCAGCGTCGCCGCCAGCTTTGGGCTGTGTATCATTCTGGCGCTGTACTGGGCGGTTGCAGGTTTTGAAGAAGCGACCAGAAAGGCGTAGAAGCGTGCATGCTGCCGATTGAGCTGCCCGGCCCGTGGGAACTCTGCCGCGATGGCGACACCGCGTGGCGACCGGTGGCGGTGCCCGGC
>LJCR01002902.1 GCA_001399705.1 Kouleothrix aurantiaca | reverse complement strand
GTGCTGGCTCACCTGGGCCGCCAAATATCCGCCGATGCGCCCGCCGAAGCGTTCGAAGCAGCGGTGGCGGCCGGCGGCGCACGCGAACCAAGCCTGCGCCGCGTGCGCGAGATCCTGGCGCAGGTGCCGGATGGCCACCCCAAAGCCCAGGCGCTGCGCCGCCTTGGCGAGATCTGCTACACACACAGGATGCGCGCCTCGGCCATGCGCATGCTGTCGGAAGCACTCGATCTTGAGACGCCCGGGCCTTCGCGCCAGTGGCGCGACGAGCGCGAAGAAACGCTGGCCGCCTTCGCCCGCGCCGCCATGGCGCTCACCATGCCGTCGACCGCGCTCGGTATTGCCACGCGCATCGGGCATGCCGAGCGCCGCGGCATGGTTGAAACCGAGGTGGTGCGCTGGCTGCTGGCGCGCGGCGAGCGCACCCGCGCCGAAGAAGTGGCCTATGCGATCGGCCACGCCGCCATGCACGAGTGGGCCATGGCTGAAGTTGCGGTTGGGCACGCGCGCGCCGGCGACAGCGAGCGCGGCGAAACAGTGCTGAGCACGCTCAAGACCGAAACCGCAATTGCCTGGGCGCGCACCGAGCTGGCCTGCGACGCTGCCCGCCACGGCGCGGCGCACGCGATCGGCCACCTTGCGCCCATTTCGAATGCCAGCCTGCTCGACCGGGCGCTGGCGCTGGTGGCCCCCGCGCTCGCGGCCGGCGGGCACCACGAGGCCGCGCTGGAAGCGATCGGCACCGCCGAAGATCGCGCCATCCGCACGCGCGCCCTGATCGACCTGGCGCTGCTGCGGC
>LJCR01000290.1 GCA_001399705.1 Kouleothrix aurantiaca | reverse complement strand
ATAGAAGGAGCACACTGATGACGAGCTATGAGCACGCGACCCCCAACCCAGACATGCAGGCGCTAGATCGGATGATCGGCACATGGGACGTTTCGGGCGACGCGGCCGGACAGGTGCGCTACGAGTGGCTGCCGGGCGGCTTCTTCCTGCTCCAGCACGTCGATATCGACCACGGTGGGAATCATATCCAGGGCCTTGAGGTGATCGGCCATGAGCGGACGTTCGGCTCCGAAGCTCCGAGCGAAAAGATCAAATCGCGGTTCTACGCCAGCAATGGAGACACGCTGGACTATGTTTACGAGCTTGAGGGCGATACCCTGACGATCTGGGGCGGCGAGCGCGGCTCGCCAGCCTACTACCGCGGCACGTTCAGCGCCGACGGCACCGCCGTGAGCGGCGGCTGGGTGTGGCCGGGCGGGGGCTACACGGCGAATATGGAACGAGCCGAATAGGGCAGTGCGAAGGCGTTTTCCTGAGGTGAGGCTGGATCTACCCTGGGCGATTAATGCGGAGTAGCCGGCTGCGGATGTGGGGTTCGGCAATTATTGCTTCGTGAATACGCCGAGCCAGGGCATCGTAGTCAAGGTCGAACGAGCAGACCATAATGCCATAATGTTCGGGATGCTGATTGTGGAGCCGAATGAAGTGCTTACGATTGAGCGTTACCACAATGCGCTGATGTTGCACGGCAAACGCCAGCACTTCATCGTCAGGAATTGCTTTGCCAGCATTACCCGCTTCCGAGGTGGTCAGCACATCATGGCCAAGCACGCGAAGCGCGGCGACAACGCGCAGGGGTAAATTTTCGTTCGCGTAGATCAGCGCCATAACTTACGCAGCTTCGTTTTCAACAATCTGCTGCTCAATTTCGTCGCGATGAGCGCGAGCATATGCCCAGGCGTTTGCCAGATCCTCAGCACGTAAGCTGGGGTAGTTGCGAAGAAGATCAGCTTCGGATGCGCCAAGCTGCCGCGCCTGCACAAGCACCCACACGGGAATACGCGTGCGAACAATGCAAGGCTCGCCCCCATTGACGTCTGGCAGGCTCTCGATGCCGGGAAACGCATCGCCTAAATCGCGCACAACCCATTGCAGCAACTGCGCTTTTTCCGCACGGCTCAGTTCGCCAAGCAGCTGTTCCATCTCGTTAAGAACACTCATACGGCACCTCATAACGTCGTTTTGGCGCACCTGTATTGTACCACTGCGAAGCTGCCTACAGGGAAACGGGAGAAATCATATGGCAGATCAGACTTCTGAAGCCGACCGCGAACTCATCATGGAGCGCGATTTCGACGCGCCGCGCGCGCTGGTGTGGCGGGCATGGACCGAGGCCGAGCATCTTCCGCAGTGGTGGGGGCCGCGCGACTTCACCATTACCACGCTCGCAATCGACATCCGGCCGGGCGGCATGTGGCGCTACCTGATGCACGCGCCCGACGGCACTGACTACGATAATCGCATCACCTTCCGCGAATTCACGCCGTCCGAGCGCATCGTGTACCTGCACGGCACAGACAAGGACGACGACCCCGAGCAGTTCGTGGTGACGGTGACGTTCAGCGAGCAGGGCAACAAAACCCACCTGACCATGCGCGTTCTTTTCCCAACTGTGGCGCAGCGCGAAGCCAACCAGGCCTTCGGCGCGGTCGAGATCGGCTACCAGACGCTGGCACACCTCGCCGAACATCTCGCAACCATGGCGTAGAAGTTTGAACCGCAAAGGACGGAAAAGACGCAAAGGCCGTAAAGATCGCAAGAAGTTTTGCGCTCTCTGCGCTCTTTGCGGTTATACAAAAGGAAATCACAATGGCAAAAGTAGTGGTACGCAACCTCGCGATATCGCTCGACGGCTACGTGGCTGGGCCAAACCAGAGCCTCGACGCGCCAATTGGCGAGCGCGGCCATGATCTGCACGAATGGGTCTTTGCCACGCGCTCGTGGCACGAGCGGGTTGGCGAAAGCGGTGGCAGCGCAGGCGTCGACAACGACTTCCTGCTGGCGAGCGATGTGGGCGTGGGCGCGACGATCATGGGGCGCAATATGTTTGGCCCGCAACGCGGCGTGTGGCCCGACGACGGATGGCAGGGCTGGTGGGGCGACGAGCCACCCTACCACCACGCAACCTTTGTGCTCACGCACCACCCGCGCCCCGCGCTGCCGATGCAGGGCGGCACGACCTTCCATTTCGTGGATGACGGGATCGAAGCGGTGCTTGAGCGCGCCATGGAAGCGGCGGGCGGCCAGGATGTCAAGATCGCGGGCGGGGCGTCCACCGTTCGCCAGTATCTCGCGGCGGGCCTGATCGACGAGCTGCACCTTGCGATTACGCCGGTTCTGCTTGGCACGGGCGAACGCCTCTTTGGCGATCTGGCGGATCTGCCCGAGCGCTACCATGTGGTCGAGCACATCTGTTCGCCAGCCGTGATGCACGTGCGCATTGCGCGGCGCTAATCTTCGGCTGCGTAAAATAAAATCTCTTCGTCGTCGGCATCTGTGAAGGGCAGGCCCTGCGCCATGGGGTTGGCGTAGGCCCGCCCTTCCGGCCCGCGCGGCACTTCAAGCCACGCGCCCGCAGCATTGATAACCGTGAGGCCAATCATCTGGAAGCCCGCCGCGCGTATGCCACGCCGCGACGCAGTATTCTCGCCCAAGTGCCCGATCCAGAAGCTCCGAGCCTCGGCTTCCTGCTCGAAAATTGCCTGCAGCAAGCGCGGGTACACTCCGCGGCCGCGCCACGCCGGCAGGGTTGCGAAATCCCACAGGCCGCACTCGCCCGGCTCCAAATCCCAGTGCAGCCCGGCGTCGAGCACGCCGAACCACACCGTCGCCGCCCAGCCATAGGCCACTGGCTCGTCGCCCAGCCACGCCACGTAGGGATGGTTCGCGTCGGCAATGCGCTGCGCCATCTCGTCCTCGCCCATGCCGTGCAGCCGCGCCAGCAGCGCGAGGTCGGCGCAGGGGCTGGCGCGAAACCCGGCCAGTGGCGACAGCGCGGGCAAGGGGTCGCCGCGCCACCAGGTGTAGTGGCAGGCGAGTTCGCGGTACAGCATGGGCGGCTCCTTTTCCCGTTCCAGCGCGGTAGTTCCGCATACAGGCAGAAGAGTTTGATCCACAGATTGCGCAGATTAAGCAAGCACTCATCTGTGCCATCTGCGTAATCTGCCGATATCTCTTACACTACGACGTCCGGGCGCGGCCGTTGGTGGCCCGCAAGCGTGGTACAATCGCCGCACCTGTTTTCACCTGAAACAAAGCGAGGCCAGAATGTACACGCCAGCGGACAACCGCTACGAGACCATGCAATATCGCCGCTGCGGCCGGAGCGGGCTGCGCCTGCCTGCCATCTCGCTCGGGCTCTGGCACAACTTCGGCGGCGTCGACCGGCTGGAGAACTCGCGCGCCATGCTGCGCCGCGCCTTCGACCTGGGCATCACGCACTTCGACCTGGCGAACAACTATGGCCCGCCAGCCGGATCGGCCGAAGAAACCTTCGGGCAGATTATGGCACAGGATCTGCGCCCGTGGCGCGACGAAATGATCATTTCGAGCAAGGCCGGCTACTACATGTGGCCCGGCCCGTATGGCGAGTGGGGCTCGCGCAAATACCTGATCTCCAGCCTCGACCAGAGCCTGCGCCGCATGAAGCTCGACTATGTCGATATTTTCTACCACCACCGGCCCGACCCCGACACGCCGCTGGAAGAAACCATGGGCGCGCTCGACCAGATTGTGCGCAGCGGCAAGGCACTGTACGCGGGCATTTCGAACTACCGCCCGGAAGAAACGCGCCGCGCTGCCAAAATTCTGCGCGATCTCGGCACGCCCTGCCTGATCCACCAGCCCAGCTACAGCATGTTCAACCGCTGGGTTGAGGATGGCCTGATCGACACGCTGAACGACGAAGGCATTGGCGGGATTGTGTTTTCGCCGCTGGCGCAGGGCCTGCTGACCGACAAGTACCTCGGCGGCATTCCCGAAGGCTCGCGCGCCTCCAAGGCGCATGGTTTCCTGCGCCCCGAGCACGTCACCGACGAAAAGCTTGCCAAGGTCGAAAAGCTCAACGCGCTGGCGCAGGGCCGCGGCCAGACACTGGCGCAGCTCGCGCTGGTGTGGGTGCTGCGCCACACCGCCGTCACCTCGGCGCTGATTGGCGCGAGCCGGCCCGAGCAGATCGACGACGCGGTGGGCACGGTTGCCAACCTTGCGCTCAGCGCCGACGAGCTGGCGCAGATCGAGCGCATTCTGGCGGGCGAAGCTGCGTAGTCATGTCTTCACGGCGCGTGCTCGATTTCGCACCTCGCCGCCGCCGGGCGCGCGCTATAGTGAAATGGCCAGCCGTGGTCGCATCTGCGGCAGCATGGTCACAAGGAGGTGCAGCATGCAACGCGAAGCAACTGCCACCCCGGTTCCTTTTGAGCCGGGCCAGCTCGAACGCGCCTACATCGAGCAGTATTTGCACAGCCAGGGCACCAGCCTGGCAGCGCTCGCCACGCTGCCGCCCGAGCAGGCCGAAAAGCTGATGCGCGCGGCCTCGCTCTATGCCTCGATGCACCTGGCCGAGGTCGAGACGCGCTCGCACCTGGTGGACGATC
>LJCR01000029.1 GCA_001399705.1 Kouleothrix aurantiaca | reverse complement strand
GGCCCTCACGGCCGCTTTCAACTTCCTTCTCCTCGGGGTTGCCCTGCTGCTGCTGAGCACTGACCGCGCCTACGAACTGCTCCAGCTCCTCACCCTGACAGCCTTGGGCGTCGTACTGCTGGCGTTGAGCCGGCCTTGGAATGCACGCGCGTGTTGCCATAGAACCGCCGTCGTATGCCGCTTGTTCGATGATTGGAGTCCCAAACACCAGGTCGCGGATCGCATCCGTCCGCATCATCGGCGATCCGCGACCTGTACCCCACACCTGAGTCGATACAGGTTCGGAATCATCACGCTTCCTTTCCTGGCCCAGAAACTAGTTGTGATCCTCAGCGTGATGATCGCCGCGATCCTCCTTTCTGCCTCGCAAGTCGGCGTTGCCGATGCGCTGCCATCGGTACCCAATCTCTGTCGTACCACTTTGTCGTTGAAGTTGTTGCACGTTCACGTTTTGTGAAGATGCCGCAACTGTAGGCACCATGTGAGAAAAGTCGCATCGAACGATATTGCGCAGATGTATTCTCGACTCATCGCAAAGCTGTCGCGTTCGATCAGGCTACCGGCCAGCAGCCGGCGATATTAGAAGAAGTCATTGATGAATGACCGCTGATAGAGATTCCAAAGAGGAGGATTTCGATGGACACGACTCGCCTTCCGTCTCGCATTTCCCGCCGTACATTTCTGGCAGCGGCGGGAGTCGGCGCAGGCAGCTTAGGGCTAGCCGCCTGTGGCCCGGCGCCGGCTGCCACGCAGAATGCCCCGACCACCGCCCCGACAGAAACGGCGCGCGCGGTGGATGTGCCGAACGTCGCGCGCGATCCCGCGAGCGTGCCGCCGCCAATTACGCGCACCACACCAACGACAGTCGAAATTACGCTGACCGTGAAGGAACTAACCTCCGAACTGGCCGATGGCACAACCTTCGGCTTCTGGACATTTGATGGAACCGTTCCAGGCCCAATGCTGCGGGTCATGGAAGGGGACACGGTCAAGGTGACGCTTGTCAACCCGCCCGAGAGCCAGGCACCGCATAATATCGATCTGCACGCCGTCACCGGCCCCGGCGGTGGCGCCGCTGTAACTCTGGTTGCGCCCGGTGAGACAAAAGCTTTTTCGTTCAAGGCACTCCGACGCGGCATCTACATCTATCATTGCGCGGCGCCGCCGGCCTGGCACCACGTTGCGATGGGCATGTACGGTGCCATTCTGGTCGAGCCGCCCGGCGGCCTACCGAAGGTTGATCGCGAATTCTACGTCGTCCAGGGTGAGTGGTACACGTCGGGAGCGTTCGGCCAGAAAGGGCATCAAATCTTCAGCAACGCGAAAGCTATGGCCGAGCAGCCCGAGTATTTTACTTTCAACGGTCACACTGCCGCGCTGACGAATCTCCATCCACTGAAGGCGAACGTCGGCGAAACTGTGCGCCTGTTTTTTGGTGTGGGCGGGCCAAATGTCGGCTCGAACTTCCACATTATCGGTGAAATATTCGACAAGGTGTACAGCGGCTCGCCCGATACCTTCACCGCCAACGAGGAAACGTGGTACACGCCGCCAGGCTCGGCCTCGGTTTTCGAGTTGACATTAGAGGTTCCAGGTACTTACACGCTGGTGGATCATGCCCTTTTCCGCGTGATGAAAGGTGCAGCGGGTGCGCTGGTTGTGGAAGGGAAACACGACGAGAGCATCTATGCGCCCGCTCCGCCAGCCGGCGCTTCTCATTAGTGTTGTTTTATGCGTCCAGCGCTGGAATATCTCGGCGCTGGACACAGCAACTTCCATCTCTACAACCACCGCTTACTGAAAAATCTCGGGGTGGAAGGTCATTCCGTCTCTCCACCGGTTGAACCCCTGGCTTCCTCCAAGCCTTGCGTTTTCAGACTCCCCGCTTATAATAATCTGTGTGCGCACATTCTTCTCAATGCTAGAGCGAAGCGATGTCACAACCGCCGCCGATAATCTGGCCGAATCATTTCCACCCGCGCCCAGGACAGGAACAAGCACCCACGAAAGCGCCTGTGCGAATACCCGCGACCCTGCTCGATCTGTTCTACCTGCGGAGTGCGCCGGATAGCCCAGCGGAATTGACCGCCGTCGTTGGATGCCTGCAAGGTGACATCGGCGTGGTTGTGGGTGATGCGATGCAGGCGCTGCCGGAGGATATCCGTGGGCAGATACGAGCTGCGGAAGTGAGCCGACGTGGTGTCTTCCGCGCGCTTGCGGTGCGCGAACTGTATATCACGACCCTCGATGCTGTAGATCAGGAGGCGCGCGTCGCCGGATTCAACGATGCGCTATATTTGTACGGGCGCATGCAGGCATGTATCAGGTGGGATAGGCATCAGGCGCGCACGACACCGCTGAACAACGAAGGTCGACTCATGGTCGGCCGGCTTGATCTGTTGCAGGCATACCTTGAGGGCAGCGCGCATGCCTTTCAGAGTTTGATCGAAGCCGAGACGACTGCCTATCATTTTATGCTGCCGGTTGAGCCGACGGCGAATGTAGTGCAGGGTAGCGGTATAGCGCTGGTGTATCCGATCCTTGATCCGCTGATCTCCAACAGCATCGACAATTCGTTCGTTGTAATGCGGATTGTCTACGATCTGCTGCTGCGGTTACAGCAGGACATGGTGCAAGAGCAGCATCGCCATGCGTTCGTCACAGCCGAGATCCCCGTGCCGAGCCGGCAGCGCCTGGAGGCTGAATTGCAAGCCGATGGGTATGCCATCCGTGGCGATGTCGCCGAACAGCAGATCAACCAGCCGCACGATCCCCAGGCCAACACGTGGCTCCAACGCCTGCGCGCTTTGGCACAGCAGTGGGCGGCACCGCAGATCAAGCTTCCACCACAAGCGACGCCGCGCGACTACCTCCAGCTCATTGCCGATGTGTTGCCCGCAATTCGCACGTCTGAAGATACCGCGATGGCACAGGCGCTGGCGAATCTTCTGGAAGCGCGGGTTACGCCGGTTCGGCAGCCACTCATAGCCCAGATACCCGCACAGCCACGGGCAGATCGATCCACCGCGCCAAGCGGGCGACGAAAATACGCACCGCCGATAGTATCCGCGGTGCCCCCAATGCCAAAGCAGGACTGGTCACGCGATTTTGTGCGGCCGGCGGATTCTCCGCGCCAGAACCCGCAACCATCCACTAGGCGCCCAGCGGGTGGCATACCTGGATATACTGGCGTAACCCAGAAGCTTACCCCGGATCAGCTGGCGTGGTGGCAAAGATCAGAGGGGACAACACCTGCCACTGAGATGCAGGGGTTGACGTCGAAAGACGACTGGATCCAGGATTTCTTAGCGGAGAAAAGCACGGGAATCGCGCCCGCGCCGGTCGCTGATACGCTACCTGCCACGGATAACTGGTCGGACGATTTTGCTTCCTCCAACGCGACGAAGCAGCCGAACGTTCCCGAAAATCAGTGGTCGGACGACTTCGAGCCGAAAGGCTGAACCGGAGGCGCGTAACGTGTCTCCGTGAAACCACGTATATTCTAATGAAATTTGACAATCAAGATCGGTAATGGTACAGCTTGTGCTGCGGCATCTTCCAAAAGGAGGATGTCATGGCCCTACGACGAACCTTGATATTGACCGCTTCGCAGCGGCAGGATTTACAGCAGTACCGCGATCATGACCCGCGGCCCTATGTACGTGAACGCTGTGCGGCCTTGCTGAAAATAGCTGATGGTCAATCGCCGCATGCGGTCGCCGGTCATGAGCTGTTGAAGCCGCGTGATCCCGATACAGTCTAGGAGTGGTTGAATTGGTATGAGCGCCTGGGCATCCGCAGCACCTGGTGGTTTCAGCACGGTGGCAAGCATCGGGTGTGTCTTTGACCGAACCGACGAACTGCTCGAGCGCTTGCAGAGAGCGCCGGGCGAACAAGCGCGGCAGGAACTGGCACCCACACCTGACGGTCCAGCACCGAGCCGCTGGACGTTGCGCGGCGTGCGCGCCACGTTTCCCTGGCTCAAGCACTACACCCTGAGTGGGGTCTGGCGCTTGCTGCACCGGCATAAGTTGCATATCCGCTCGGCGCGGGTGCGCCAGCTTAGTCCCGATCCAGAATATCTGACCAAGCTGGAGCATCTGCTCTCGTGCCTGCGCGATGCCGCCGCGCATCCTGATGAGGTCGTGCTGGTGTTCCTGGACGAGATGGGCTACTATCGCTGGCCCAAAGAGGGACGGACGTGGGGGCCAGCAGCACCTACTCCTGCACCGCTGGCTGACCGAGACGGACCGAACAACAAGCAGTGGCGCGTGATTGGGGCGCTCAATGCCCTGACGGGCCGCCTTGATTATCTGGATGCCTACATCATTGGGCGCGAGAAAGTGATTCAGTTCTACCGCCAGTTGGGCACGGTCTATGGGGAGGCGCGCCGGATCTACGTCGTGCAGGACAATTGGTCGATCCACACCCACCCGGAGGTGCAAGCCGCACTGGCCAGCTTGCCCCAAATTGAGCCGGTTTGGCTGCCGACCTACGCGCCCTGGCTCAACCCGATTGAGAAACTGTGGCGCTGGTTGCGCGAGCAAGTGCTGACGTTGCATCGGTTGGCCGGCGACTGGCACGCGCTGCGTGAGCGGGTCAACGCCTTTCTGTCTCAATTTGCAGAGGCGGCCGACGAATTGCTGCATTATGTGGGTCTCCTGGGTGAAGGCAAATTGGCCCAAGCATTGGCCGACCCATGATTACCGAGTTTGATTGTCAAATTTCATTAGGCATGCACATTTCGCACGCATTGAGACACATGGAGGGAGAATCATATGCCCAAACTTCATCGAGAGAATGGCTTGCTGCCCATGTTTGCCGAGTTGCACGCCGAAGAACGCGGCGATCGTCTGGGTGTCGAAGTGACATTTGCGATTGACCCCAGCATTGAGAAACTGGCGGCTGCCTTCTATATGGATGGCAGCGACTCGATGCGACAGGCGGGCAACTACGGGCGCGGTGGTGGGCTGTTTGGGTTTAATTTTGGTAAGCAGCGCAACCCGGTACAGGATGCCATGCATATCATGGTTCCATACATGACGCAGAAGGATGCCGATGGGGTCTGCCGGGTTGCCTATTGGGCGACCGGCAAGCAGGGCAAGGATCTGGAAGTCATTGGCGAACTGAACGCGGAGGTGGCGGCAACCTTTGAGTTTCGCGGCCCTGAGACCTTCGGTGGCGGCACCTACCTGCTTCCAGCGGTGCGCGATTTTGTTGCTTATATTCAGGAGTTGCGGCAGAAGAGCGACGTTCGGGCCGCGATCGCGGCGATCGTCACGGATGGGCAGCTTCACGATTTCGATGACCTGATCGCGTATACGCAGGAACTTGCCCGCGCCATTATGAACAATGATTTTCCGCGCACGAACATTGTGCTGGTTGGTGTCGGCTCCGAGATCGATGAAGAACAGCTAGAGCAGCTTGAGGAAGCTACACCAGCGGAGTACACCGGCCGCGATATCTGGTGCCATGCCGAGGCCGCAACGGTTGACGACCTGCCCGAGCTTGTCGCGCACTTGCTCGATGCAAATATTCCCGCGTTCTGGGGCGGCGCGCTATTGAAGGACGAGCAGGGTAAGATCATTCAGGCGTGGGAAGATCTGGTGCCGGCGGTAATTGAATTTGAGCTGTCGGCCACGGCGCGCTCCTTCACGCTACAGGTAGGAAGTGAACGATACACGCAATCGCTCGAAGGTTTGGGAGAGCATTGAGGATCTACTGAGGTATATTGAGGGAATGGCGGCACGGCAGTACCGCCGTTCCCTCGGATCAGCCTGCAAGTGGATTTGCCTGCCAGGCTGCCGGTTACGCGCTCATGCCTCGCGCCGCACCACCACATCGCCACTGCTGTAGAGTGCATAGACCAGCCCTGAGATGTTGTTCTTCTGCTCCAGGTACTCGCGACGCAGCTCCAGCAGCAACTCGCCCAGTGGCCTGTCGCCGGCGACAAAGCGTTTCAGAAACTCCTTCGCGAACTCGGCCGCGAACAATGCCGGCGTATCGACCTCAGTGCCGAGCACACCGCGCACACCTCTGGCGATCAAATACGGCACCAAGCCATCATATAGGTAGGGACTCAGCTCGGCGCTCTGGCAAGCGTTCAGGTACACGAGCGGCGCGCGCGCGAGGATCGGGCGGCGCGTCGAGGCGGCGAGCTTCAACTCACGCAGTGTGACCTTTGCATCGGTCAAGCCCAGTGTCGAGTCATCAACCCCGCCGTCTTCGTTTGGGAACTTACTGACGGCGTGGCAGTACATGTAGATCAGCGGCGGAGCGTTTGTGTCCAATAGCAGGCTGGTTAAATCGGCGACGTTGGGATAATCCTTCACGCTGACGCCCGGCAAGCTATTGAAGAATGCGCGTTGATCGGCCAGGATCGGTCGGCTGAACTGCGTATCGATCGCATTGTTACACACAAAGCCGATGTCCAGTGTGTCACCGACCATGATGTTCGGATCGAAGCTCACCGGCGAAGGCTGGCTAAATTCCGGGGTATACTCGATGATGTGCTTGAACCCCCAGAAGCCTTGCGGATCGACGTTCTCAGGGCTGTCGCGATCATACAGCAGCGCCCAAGGAAAGAAGAAGCGATCGCCGGCGACCTGGATGTTCAGTTGGCGTTTCTGTGACAGCTCGCTCAATAGACGGCCCATGGCCTGTGCGTCGGGGCCGTTGTTGCCGAAGAACAGGCCATCATACAGCGAGAAGCCGACTTTCGCCAGCGCCTTGAGTGACTCGGTGTGGATCTTGGGTGGGATGGTCGTGTTTTCATCCTGGTACACATACTGATTATCTACCATCTTGTAGATGATATTCTTGAGCTCCTGCCGCGCGTATCTGATCCAATCCGCCGTCTGCGCCTCGGTGACGCGCAGCAGCGCGCGCGCCACGCCACCACCCTGAACCACGAACTGATACCCTTCCTCCTTCTTGATAATCATGACATTGACCGGCTGCCCGTGCTCGCGTGGCGGCTGCACAAGCGCGCTCGGCAGCGCCACGCCGGTCGCCTTGATCGCGATGGTCTTGTCACTGCCGGCTGCCCGGCCGACCTGGAATGTCATGGCGATCTTCTGGAACACGCGATTGTTGACGTAGAACAACAGGTTGAGTGTGCTCGTGCCCTTTTTCTTTGGTTCGATCGCGAAAAGCGCCGTGTTCTTGGATTTACCCTCTCGCGGCACAACGATCACCTGCTGATCGAGGCCATAGAGCGTGAAGTCGCCGGGTTCCAGCACCACCAGGATCTCCAACAGTTCCTGGTCGGCTGCAAGCTGCTGGATGAGTGTATTGATGCCCTCGACACGCAGACGCGCGTCCGCGCGCGGGGCATCGACATCCAATCGCAGTTCATAGACTTGCTTGAGTTGGAGCGGCTCGTTTGAGCCTAAGCCTTCCACCCAACCGTTGATCACACGATTGTCGGCTTGCGGCTCGGAGGGTTGCGTTTGCGTCGCAGGTGTTGTCGCGGCGACTTCCGGTGCCGCATCGTCGATCCCCAGCACCACCGGGCGCCTGGGAACGGGCGCGAATGGGTCTGCGCCCAGTGTCTCGCCCGCCAGCGTTTCTATGGTCAACAGTCCGACCGGCTGGCCATCGGTGAGAACGACCAGCCGTTTGCCGGGCTGCGCGTCACGCTGCTCGCGGGCCGCGCTGATGCCCATGCTGTCGCGCTCGACGGCCTCGACCGGCTGCGGAAGCCCCTGGAGCGAAGCAAACCTAAGCCCGCGAATATCCTGCCCTGTCTGCGCGGCGATCTGCTCGACCTCGACCCAGCGCGCGACGATGTAGCGCCCGCCCGCAACTGGAAGCACGATGTAGAAAAAGGCGCGCTGCGTGCGGTCGCCCGGCAATCGCGCCAGCACGGCACCAACGGTCTCATCCTCCGCGACCTGAATCCACTTTGTGTTGATCTCTTCCTGTGGAATAGGCATAATCACCTCACACTTTGCTGTTGTATAAACCACTCGTCACATTTATGCTCTGCTGGCTGCTCTGTTTGACACGGTGTAGGCCGATAATGTTCACAACAACTAGCCCAATGGCGACCATACTGAGTATGAGTTTCGACGCGAGCTTCAGCGGCTCCAGAAACTGTAGGTAGGGCATCACACAGGTCGATATCGCACAACAACGTCCGCGGTGGCAGGTATTTCAAGTGCCAAGCCAGGAACAAATCGCCTACAGATCCCGCCGTATTAATCAGTAGCGCAGTGAATGCCACTACTATAACATAGCGATTTGGGAAAGCTAGCAAGGGCAGCATTGTGGCTGTGATGATGACAAATGGTGCTAGTGCGATCCGCGAAACATGCTCACGTTCCATCGGTTGGTCGAATACCGCTGCGTACGCCATGAATTTGCGCCAATGCACACCATAGGAGACTTGGTAGCCATGAAGACGTAGGCCCAATCCGTGAATGTATTCGTGCAACACAATTGTTACTGCCGCAGCCAGCAGCACAATTACACTCTCCACTAATGTTAGTGGTAATGCGACATGGTATGCTGCACGTTCATGAAAACGTAGTATGAGCATGTAAAGCAACGGAGCTAGGATAAGGAACAACCCGCCCGCTGCAAGGTTCAATGCGGTTGCCGGATAGTATGGAAAGGCTATCGGCCAAGGATTTGGCCTCGGATCGTCCGAGGGCATATTCTGTGACTTCGTCATCTGGCGTTAGATTCTCTCGACCTGCGATCATCTCGCTAGGAATTTGCGGTAGCCCTTATGCAAGGCGCGCTGCCGGTGTCACGAAATGTACTACCTGCGACCGGGACAAATTCCCAGTTGTAGCTATCCACATGCAGAGTGAGTTTGAGTACGCCGTACGCCTGATTGTTACGTGTCTCGCTATTCGGCTGGATCGACCCGAATGCATAGAGTCCGGCGCCGCCGGTGCCGACAACAAATTGCCGGATACCGTTAGGGTCGGCTATGGCCGACGAATTCTGCGGCGCGAAGCGCTCGTAGGTGTGCTCGTGCGCAGTCAAGACAACATCGGTGCCTGCCTCAGTTAAGATATTCCAGATAGACTTCATTGTGTCATTATTGCCATGCACTACTCCCGAGGAGAAGACCGCAACGTGCCAGTATGCGAGCGTGCAGGTGGCCTGATTGGCGGCTAGATCCGCACGCAACCAGGTCGCCTGTTCCGAGTCAAGGCTGGACGCTATCTGGCTGTTCAATGAAACGATGTGCCACGCGCCGAGGTTGTAGCTGTAGTAGCCGCGGCCTGCCGGCCCTGCATTCACACCAAAGGTGGCAAAGTACGGTCTGGCATTGTCGGTCAGGTAGTCATGGTTGCCCGGTGATGGTCGCGTTCGCACATTATGGCGGCCCCAGGTTGGTTCGTAGCAGCGTTCAAAATCGGCGGCTGTGCCATTTGGATAGGCATGATCCCCGAGAGTGACAACCGTGCCATCAATGTGATCCAGGAGCCTGGCTGTTGCCTCGGCACCGGCGGGATCGCAATTCGCGATGTCGCCCGCGCCGACGAGTACGGCATCGGGAGGGAGCGGTGTGAGTGTCGGCGCATGTGTCGGCAGCGGCATTTGCGTCGGCGCGCGTGTTGATGCGACCGCCGTCGCGCGCATGACCGCTGCAGTCGGCAGCGCGACCGCTGTCGCGCCGGCGGCGGGGGTCAGTGGCGCGCTACATGCCGACAGGCTGCCGGCGAGCGCCAAAATAGCGCCGATCGCTATCGGTCGCCTGATGGTTCGTTTCTTTCCCATCAGTGTAATGGCCCTCATTTCGCCGGTTCGCAGCTCATGGAGAAATCATGGGCTACTGGTCGGCACTGCGGTGCCGGACGAACGTTCGTAATAGGCCTGGATCGCGCTGTCATAGATCACCAGATTGGCCTGCTTCGCCAAGCGATCCTGCAAACTGCGGAGCAGATCATCGTGCTTCTGATTCGTGAGTAGCTCCTTGATGTATGGTTTAGCTTTGTCCAAGGATAGGGTTTCGGGCTGCGTGCGCTCGATCGGCTGGATGATATACAGGCTATCGCCAACCTCGAACAGCGGGCTGATCTGGTTGACATCCAGGCCGAGCACGATCGTGTGGATTTCGTGAAGCTCCGGCGGTTCGAGTGGATTGTTGGTCTCGCCGACGGCGAAGGGTAGCTCGCCACCCTTTGCCGCTGTTTCGGGATCTTCGGAATACTCTTTAGCGATGTCGGCGAAGCTCGCCCCTTGCTGGAACAGGCCAGGCACAAGTTTTTTGTAGGCTTCGTCGGCGCGGGCGCGCGCCTTGGTTTTCTCATCCTCGGTCTGGCCCAGCCCAATCCGGATGTAGCGAAGCTTCACTTTTGGCGGCGGCGTCATTAATGCCTGATTCTGGTCGTAATATTGCTGGATCTCCGCATCCGTGACCTCGATCTTATCGTCCACCTCCTGCTGCTCCATCATCTGTTTGAGGACGCTCAGCCGGTTCTCATCGATCAGTTCTTTATTCTTGACCTGGAGCAGTTGATCATACGTGTCCTCGACCACCAGCAGCCGTTCGATCAGCCGATCGGCCAGATCGCGCATGCCCTTCGGCCCGGCGAAGCGCGCTTGAGTGCTCGGTGGCAGCTCCTGGTACTCTTTGTAGAACTGGCCCAAGGTATATTGTTTGCCCTTGAGGACGAAAAGCGTCTTGGAACCATTCTCCTTCATCCACGTATTGATGCGTTCTTGCGACAGTGTCTCCAGCACTTGGGGCCGCGCCTCCTCGAACGTCAGCCTTCGTTCCGGCTGGGCCTGGATAAGCCGGACAATCGCGAACATCTCACTCGCGCGGATGATGTCCGAGACTTCGCCGGGCTGAAGCGCCTTCACCGCAGCGTCCCATTCCGCCCCAAACCTGCCCGCCGGCACGACGGTGCCGGTGATGATCCGCGCCTCGGCGACCTGGGCCGGAATTGCGCCGAAAGTTTCGCCCGCACGCAGCTTAAGCAGCGCCTTATCGGCCGCCGCGCGCGCGGCCGTCTCGTCCGCGCCGGCCGGAATGGTCAGCATATCCACGGTGAACTGCGCGGTCACGGTATAGCTTTGTGTATTGACTTCGTAGTAGGCGCGCAGCTCGGCATCGGTCGGCTCGGGCACATCGAGCAGCGTGAAGTCGCGAGTAATCGAGGCGTTGCTCGTGAGCCCGGCGATGTAGTCCTTTAGATATTGGCCCTCCTTCTCGCCAACCAGCCGCGTACGAATTTCCTCGCGCACTGCGCTGAGCGGCTGGTCGCCGAATTCGGCCTTGTTCTTGTCGTAGTACGACTGGATTTCGCTCTCCGGTACGGGGATGCCGCCTTCGTGCAGCTTAGTGCTGAACGCGTCGAGGTTGGTATTCTCGGTGATATGCTCCATCGTATGTTGGAAGGTCTCGTCGGCATCAACCTTGCGCTCAGAGGCCCAGCGACGCGCCAGTTCGTCGGTCGCCATTTCCTGCGCCAGCAGCCGAAGAGTTTCAGGCGATCGCAGCACCTCGTGATATTCATCGGGTGCGAGTGCTTGCGCATGCGCTTCGAGATCGGCGGTGGTGATCTTGCCGCCATCAAAGGTCGCGACCACATCAGGTGCGGGCGGCTTGGGCGCCATCCATTGCGCCCACAGGCGCGTCCCGTCGAACCGATTGAACAAGCTCACTGCCGCTGCGACGGCCAGAATGGTCAGTATCGTCCAGGCATGTCGCCGCCAGAACGGCACCTGCGCGGGAGTCGTGTCCGTGTCGATCGCAGGCTCGCTGATCGCATCCAGATCGCTGGATGCCGCCTCCACGTAGGGATCGATCAGAACCGGCGCATCCGCTTCAGCGTCAGGGACGGCACCCTCGTCCGCGCCGGCGGCGCGCTCGCCGATTGCATTCAGATCGCCGGGCGCCGCCTCCGCGTAGGGGTCGATCAGCGCTGGTACATCCGCCTTGGCGTCAGAGGCGCTAAGTACGATTGGGCTGGTGGCCGCCGGCGAATCCTCGGAGGTCGGCTCGGGTGCTGTATCAATCGATGCGGCGTCAGGTGCAGCTATTGCTGC
>LJCR01002900.1 GCA_001399705.1 Kouleothrix aurantiaca | reverse complement strand
CCTGCCAGCCGGCCCTGCACGCTATGCAGCGCCAGCTCGTCGACAAGATTAACCATGTGGCGCAGGCGGCTGCTCAGTTCGGCCAGCAGCGCGTGGGCCAGCGCCGGGTGCTCGCCAAGCAAAGCCAGCAGCGGGGCGCGCGGCAGCGCCAGCAGAAGCACATCGGTCATTGCTTCCGCGTTGGCTGGGCATGGCCCGCCATCAAACATTGGCACGGTGTTGAAATGGCTGCCCGGTCCGATGATATTCAAAATCTGCTCGCGGCCATTCGTGCCCACGCGCAGGATCTTCACACAGCCCTGTGCGACAATATACATTTGCGCGGCGGGGTCGCCTTCCAGCTGAATGGTTGCCCCGGCGCGCTGCTGCACGCGCGCGCTGATGCGCGCCAGCGCCGCCAGCACCACTTCGGGCAATCCGCTGCAAAACCCTACACTGCGCACCGCCACAATTCGCTCGTCGCTCATATCGCCTCACTCTGCCGCAACGCTATTGTACCGCACGCAACCGCTGGTGATGTTTCCGCAACTTTCGCCCGCGCCGCGCAGCCTGTGACAAAAGTCGCTTCGCCGGCCGGCGCTGGCTGCTAGGCTAGTGCCATTCAACGCAGAATGAAAGGAAGGTTGCCATGAAATCATTCGCACGACTTTTCGGCAGCGCAGTGCTGCTGATTGGCCTGCTCGCTGCCTGCGATGGCACACCCGCAGCTGCGCCGCTGGTAGCACAGCGCGCCCAGAGCCCCACCGCAGTCCCAGCCAGCACGGCTTCGGCCGCGCCCACGGGCAGCGCAAGCCAGCCG
>LJCR01002898.1 GCA_001399705.1 Kouleothrix aurantiaca | reverse complement strand
CAAACCAACCCTGCTCGCACCATTCGACCGGCAGCGGCACACCAAGAACTCGGTGTCGATCGACCGCCAGACGCTGCACGACTACGACCAGATCATCAGCCGCCTGGTGCCGGCTGGCGTTTTGCTGAACGAACACCACCAGATTCTGCACTACTTCGGCGCGATCAGCCAGTACCTTAAGCCGCTGGCGGGCCTGGCCGAGAGCGATTTCACCCGCATGGTGATGGAAGAACTGCACCTGCCGGTCAGCGTGGCGCTGCAGCGCTCGATGTCGCTCAAAGGCCGCTTTTCCATGCCGAGCATCCCGCTGCCCCAGGGCGAGGAAGGCCAGCGCGTCGATATCAGCGTCGACTGCATCCCCTATGAACAAACCAACGCGCTGCACTACCTCGTAACCTTCACGCCGATCAGATCGCCAGATCTGCCCCCAGATGCGACTGACTCGGCCGCGCTGATGGAAAACCTGGATACCACGCAAACCTTGCAGACGCATATTGCCGAGCTCGAGCTCGACTTGCAGTTTGCGCGCGAAAACCTGCAAGCCACCGTGGAAGAGCTTCAGACCAGCAACGAAGAGCTTCAGGCGGCAAACGAAGAACTGCTGGCCGCCAACGAGGAGCTGCAAAGCACCAACGAAGAGCTGCACTCGCTCAACGAAGAGCTGTACACCGTCAACGCCGAGTACGAAAAGAAAAATGCCGAACTGCAGACGCGAAACGACGACCATGCCCGTTTGCTGGCCAGCCTGGATATCGGCGTGGTGTACCTGGACGATCGCCTGACGATTCGCAAGTTCAACC
>LJCR01002896.1 GCA_001399705.1 Kouleothrix aurantiaca | reverse complement strand
GTCATGCCTCCGTTATGCCGACCGCTGGCATCTGCCAAGCAGACAGGTCTGTTAACCAACATTGCAGTACCTGCGAGTAAAGCAGTCTGCTCAGGCCGCAGGGCCGCAGGGGCTACGCCGCCCCTGCACCCGGCGCTGGGGCTTGCGCCCCAGACCCCAAATTTTAGGTGGTTGCCAGCTTCTATGCTTGCCTGTCATGCCTCCGTTATGCCGACCGCTGGCATCTGCCAAGATAATCAGTACTAGCTTATATGTTTGCGGAAGGCATGACAACGTGCTAGCTATTTGACACAGGCGCTCTTTGCCAGAGGGGGTCCGGGGGAACCGGCAAGGGTTCCACCGGTCGGGGGCACGGGGGCGAAGCGCCCTGCGAAAAAGATAAAGCACTTTACCAGTGTGCAGGGGCAGGGTGCAACGCCAAAAGCTCAACCCGCAGGGATTACCCTGCGCGGCGCGAAAGAAACAGAAACGCAAGCGCCACCAGCAGCAACCCCCAGTTCCAGAAGGTGCCCGGCGCAAGAAAGATCGCGCCAACCGACGCGACGACGAAGAGCAGACCGAGCAGGGCAAAGAGCTTGCGCAGGTTGAGTTCTTGGAGGTTCATGGGTGTTTCTTTCTCGTGGATAAAGTGGTTGCGGCGTATTGCATACGTCGCCTTGCGGCGTATTATACGCTGTCTCTATTTGGATGTCTGGGCGGGGCCTGTCTAGCAGACCTGCCTTGACGGACCTGTCTGGGCGGACCTGTCTGGGCGGACCTGCGTGTCCGCCACCGCCCCACCTATACAGTACCTGCTTCTA
>LJCR01002897.1 GCA_001399705.1 Kouleothrix aurantiaca | reverse complement strand
GTCGAGCCCATCAACACCCTGCCCGCGCCCCTGCAGGTAGCGCCGCAGCGCGCCCGTCACTGCCGCCAGCAGCACGTCATTCACCGTGCCGCCCGTGGCGCGCCCAATCGCTTTCACCTGATCGAGCGGCACCGGCTGCGACCACGCGGCCTGCTTGGCAACGCCCAGCGGGCCCTTAAAGGCCGTGCGCGGGTCGGGGCTCATCAGCACCACCCGGCTGAGCGCGGTTGCGCCGCCCGCGCCCATCCGCACCGCCTCGGCCAGCTTGGCCGGGTCGCTCAGCCAATCGGAGCCGCCGCTTGCCAGCCGCTCAGCCGAGCGCACCGCCGCGCCCAGCCCGCCGATCGAGCTGGCTTGCCGCGCAACGCCGGGCGGCGCGTCGGCGGCGCTGGGCCAGGGCGCGTCGGGCGTGTCGTCGGTGAGGGCCAGCAGCACGCGAATCAGCGCAATACCGTCGGCAATGCAGTGGTGGATACGGCTGAACAGCACGCAGCCCTCGCCATAGCCGTCAATCAGCGTAAACTGCCAGGGCGACTTGGTGAAATCCAGCGGCATGCTCATCATGTCGCTCACGAGCGCCTGCAATGCCGCCTGGTCGTGTGGCGCAGGTAGAGCAATGCGGTGCAGGTGCGCGCTCAGCGTGAAGTTCGGGTCGTCTTCCCAGCGCGCGCCGCCGCTGCCTTCCACCACGCGCTGGCGAAAGCGGTCGAAGCGCAGCAGCCGGTGCTCGTAGGTTGCGCGCAGGCGCTCGAAGTCGATCGGCTGGTCGAAGATCATGATGCCCGTCACCATCATGAGGT
>LJCR01002894.1 GCA_001399705.1 Kouleothrix aurantiaca | reverse complement strand
CAACGGAGGCATAACACACCCGCATCTCGCAAGCCGGCCACGCTCTTTTTGGGGTCCAGGGGCAACGCCCCGGCCGGGGAGTGCAGAGGGCCGCGGTCGGCCCTTTGCCGCGGGGTTTGGGGGCTGTGCGCCTATACGCATCAGGTTAAGCAGACGGGGAACTTTTCTGGGATGATGTGAGTGCTCATTCCCATCACCCAGAAAGGAGTTCCCCAATGCCGAGCATACCACAAATTATCCACGCGCTCCAGACCGTGCTGAACGAAAGTGCTGAGGCTGCTGCTCATGCCACTGGTTTTGTCCAACGCTCGCGCCGCTTATCTGGCGCACAATTCGTCCAAACCGTGGTGGCTTCCTGGCTCGCCTATCCCGATGCCAGCTATGAAACCATGGTCGGAGTTGCCGCTGACTTGGGTGTCTCAATCTCACCGCAAGCCTTCGCTGAACGTTTCACATCGGCTGCGGTTGCGACACTTGCGCAGGTGCTCGCCGCGACCATGCGTCAGGCACTTTCGGCTCAGCCAGCAGTTGTGCCCTTGCTCGACCGCTTTGTCGCGGTCGAAGTTCGTGACAGCACCACGATTGCCCTTCCTGATGTGCTTGCCGACCACTTTCAGGGCTGCGGTGGCAGTCGGACGCATAGCACGGCCGCGCTCAAAGCCCAATTTCGCTGGGAGCTGCGCAGCGGCAAACTTGATGGTCCGCTCCTGCAGGACGGTCGTGCCTCCGACCGTGCGCTCGAGTTTCGCGAACGTGGTGTGAAAGGCACACTGCATCTGCGCGATTTGGGCTACTGGCATC
>LJCR01002895.1 GCA_001399705.1 Kouleothrix aurantiaca | reverse complement strand
CTGTTCGGCTACCGGCTTGGCAGCACCACCGAAGCCTACCTGTTCGCCGCGCTGGCCCTCATCCTGGCGACGGTGGCGAGCATGCGGCTGGCGCGCTCGCGGATCGGGCGGGCGTGGGCTGCGCTCAGCGCCGACGAGGTGGCGGCGGCCAGCTGCGGCGTCGATATCACGCGATCGAAGCACCTGGCCTTTGTGATTGGCTCGGTGATCGCGGGGCTGGCTGGCTCGCTGTTCGCCAGCATTTTCAGCTACGTCGACCCCAACCAGTTCGATTTCCGCGTGTCGGCCATGGTGCTGGCGATGGTGGTGATTGGCGGCGCGGGCAGCGTGCCGGGCGCGATCCTGGGCGCGCTGCTGGTGGCTGGGATCGACCAGCTCGGTATTCCGCTGCTGGGCGCGTGGCTCGACAGCCTGAACACGTCGCGCGAGGGCGTGCTGGCGCTGCTCGATATTCGCGCGCTGAACTCGCTGTACTTCGGGCTGGCCCTGTACCTGGCGGTGTTTGTGCGGGCGCGGCGCTCGGCGCAGCCGGCCGAGGCGGGGCGCGGGCTGGGGCGATTGTTCGGGCGAACTCCCAAGCCGCGCGAGGCGTGATACACCTTAGCTTGCGCTACGCACTACGCACTACGAAGCCAAAAGCGCGGCTTGTAGTGCGTAGTGCGTAATTATTCAGCCGAATTTGGTATTCTTCGAGCTTACTCCACCACCAGCACCACTCGCCCGCGCGTATGGCGGCCTTCCACGAGCGTATGCGCGCGGCTGGCTTCGCTCAGCGGCAGCACCGAGTCGACGATTGGCCGC
>LJCR01002893.1 GCA_001399705.1 Kouleothrix aurantiaca | reverse complement strand
GGCGCAAGCGCGCGCCCCAGCAGGCCCAGGCGCACGCCATCCGACCACAGCTCGAAGCGGGCGCGCTCGAAGTATTGCACGGTGTGCCAGCGCCCATCGGCTAGCTGTTCTTGAATTTCTTCGCTGATTGGCGCGCCAAAAATGGCTGCCCCGCCCTGGCGCTCCCAGGTGATTTTAAACCCGCCAAACAGGCTGTGGCTGGTTTCGGGGAAGTAGGTGCGCGCGGCGTAGCTGCGGAACGGCGGCACCTGCGGAAAGGCGCGATTGCCGCTTGCCTCAACGCCCAGCCGCCCCAGCGCGATAATTGCCTGCCCGTTGCTGACCGTTAGCTCAAAGCGGGCGCGCTCGAAGTACTGCACAACCCGCCCATCGGCCGCGCGCACATATTCTTCAGTCACCGGGTAGCCAAAGGTTCTCAGGCCGCCGCTGCGCTCCCAGAACGAGCGAAACGCGCCGCGCAGGTAGTGGCCGGTTTGGCTGAAGTAGCGTGGGGCGTTCTGCGCCTGTGCTACTGGCAGGTAGGCCGCCGAAAGCAGCACGGCAATGAGTACTGCCATCCAGCGGAATTGGAGCAAGGCCCGGCGCACAAGGGTGGCGATCATAGCCGTTCCTCGGTGGTTACAACACGCGGTTGCGATGGGTGGTATGCGATAAACGTGTGTTTATGACGGTTTATCATACGAGCCGTGTGAGGACTTGTCAAGCGCATCGGGAAGCGCGGCGCGCTGCCTAACTGCCGGGCATGGCAGCCGGAGCGCGCTGCAATGAGGTTTGGGGCGGGGCTGTGCTGTATATACTATGGG
>LJCR01002892.1 GCA_001399705.1 Kouleothrix aurantiaca | reverse complement strand
TTGTAGATCACAGCCCACTGCCTACTGCCGGCTGCCAGCCGCTCGGTTCTGCAACCTGCTGACTGCCAACTGCATACTGCCGACTGAGTCCTGGCACGCAACACAACGAGGTGTTCCCGATGAGCGAATCGATCATCGATATCAGCCACGCGTTTTTCGATGAGGTGGTGCAGCCCATCCTGCTGCGCGACGTCCCCGCCGAGGCGGGCGCGATGGTGGCGGGCGTGTTCGGCTACGGCTCCGAGGTGCTGCGCCTCGACGACGCCTACTCGCGCGATCACCACTGGGGCCTGCGCATCAACGCCTTGCTGCCCGAAAGCATCTTCCGCGAGCGCGCCGAGCCGCTGATGGCCGCGCTCAGCGCGCGCATGCCGGCCAGCTTTCGCGGCCACTCGCTGCGCGAAGGCTACACCCGCTGGGGCGGCATCGAGCTGAGCAGCCTGGAGCAACATCTGCGCCAGACTATCGGCCTCGACTGCCCGCCGCAAACGTATGCCGAGTGGCTGAGCATTCCCGAGGAAGATATCACCCACATCGTCGCCGGCGAGGTCTGGCACGACCCGGCCGGGCACTTTTCCACCATTCGCGAAACCTTGCAGGGCTACTACCCCGAGCCGGTGCGGCTGCGGCGCATCGCCCACTGGTGCCGCTACTTCTCGGGCATGGGCGCGTATGCGCTCAACCGCGCCGTGCTGCGCGACAACGAGCTGTACGCCACCACCACGTTTGCGCGCGTGATTCGGCTGGGCGTGCAGCTGGCCTTTCTGCTCGACCGCCGCTACTTCCCCTACGACAAGTGGCTG
>LJCR01002891.1 GCA_001399705.1 Kouleothrix aurantiaca | reverse complement strand
CCAGCACCCGCCGCACGCGCCCTGCGGGCCAAACAGCGCGGCCAGATCGTCCCAGCGCTCGGCGGTCGCCGGCACAATCGTGAACTCGCTGCTCACGCCCCTGCCTCAAGCTGCTGCGCGAGAAATGCCAGCGTGCGCTCCCAGGCCAGCTCGGCGTCGGCCGGGCGGTACTCGGGGCGGTCGTTTTCCATAAACCAGTGCTGCGCCTCCGGGTAAACGTAGAACGTAACGTCGCGGCCTCCTGCGCGAATTTCGCTTTCCATCTCGCGCACGCCGTCCAGCGGCTCCATGTCGTCCTGCTCACCAAAATGGCCGAGGTAGGCCGCGCGTGCCGGGCTGTGGTCGAGGCCGGTGTACGCGCCATACATGACGACTGCCGCCCGCACATCCTCGGGGCGCTCGGTTGCCAGAACTGCCGCCCATGCCGCGCCAAGCGAAAAGCCCAGCACGGCGACCGGGCCACTCACGGCGGGGTTCGCACGCAGGGTGCTGAGCGCATCGTTGGCAATTTCGTCCAGGCGCTCGTTGGGGTGCTGCCCGCGCAGCGCCTCCGCGCCCTCGATGGTGTCGGTCGTGTCGCCTTCGTAGAGGTCGGGCGCGAGCGCCACAAAGCCCGCCTGCGCCAGCCGGTCGCACACACCCTCGAAGAAGGGCGTGAAGCCCCACCAGGCGTGCAGCACCAGCACGCCCGGCGCGGGCGTTGTGCCGGGCTGGGCCAGGTAGGCGCGCGCCCCGCTGTTTGGAAGATCAATCATGCGCTGGTCCTCTCTGCTTGTATGCGCGTGTCTGGCGTAGATTCTAGC
>LJCR01002886.1 GCA_001399705.1 Kouleothrix aurantiaca | reverse complement strand
GTGTCGTCGTACAGCATCGCACCGATTATAGCACGCCGGGCGGGCAGGTTGAAATTCGCCTTGTTCTCAGCTATAGTATGGGCACACTGAAGCGACACACTGGGGCCACATGTATGGCGGTTGTTTCCGACCCGGCTGAGCTTACCGAAATTCCCCTGTTCCGCGACCTTGCGCCCGACGATCTGGCACGAGTCAATACGATCCTGCGCCGCAAAACCTTCCCGCCCGGCACCAACCTGATCAGCGCCGAAGAGCCCGGCGAGGTCGTGTATATCGTCTATGAAGGCACGGTCAAGGTGTATGTGACGCAGGCCGACGGCAATGATGTGATTATTGCGTTTGGCGGGCCGGGCGATATCGAGGGCGAGATGAGCATCATCGACAGCACCATCCGCTCGGCGAATATCGTCACGCAGGAGCAGACCACCGTGCTCTGGCTCGACCGGCTGACCTTCCAGGAATGCCTGCGCACCATGCCGCAGATCAGCTTCAACCTGCTGCGCATTATGTCCGACCGGCTGCGGCTGGCGAACGAGCGCATTCAGGCGCTGTGCGCGCTGGATGTGTATGGGCGCGTGGCGCGGCAGCTGCTGGCCTTCAGCCGGCAGTACAGCAAGCCCGGCCAGAATGGCGTGCTTGTGATTCCGGTGCGCCTGACGCAGAGCGACCTTGCCGCGCTGGTTGGCGCAACGCGCGAGCGAGTCAATCAGGTGATCACCAGCTTCAAGCAGCGCGGCCTGATCGAAGTTGGCCGCAACTACCACATTACCATCCTCAACCCTGCCGCGCTCGAACGCCATATTC
>LJCR01000289.1 GCA_001399705.1 Kouleothrix aurantiaca | reverse complement strand
CGTTCATATCGAATGGCTTGTAGATAAACTCGTCGGCAACGCTTGCGCCCGACGGCTTGCTAACTGCGCTCATCAGTACCACAGGCACATCCTGCAAGCGTGGATCGCGCTTCAAAGCAATCGCCAATTCAACGCCACTCATGCGTGGCATCATAATATCTGAAATAACGAGCGCAGGCTGTTCCGAAGCGACACGCAGCTGCTGGAGCGCCTCCTCGCCATTAGCGGCCATCGCTGGATGAAACCCAAGATCCTCAATCAGGGAGGCTACCATTTCCACGAGCACATACTCGTCATCGACCACCAAGATCCACGCCATAGCTGTTATTTTCGCTAATCAACCATAAAGGGTTAGCAATTTGGCACACACAAAACTGCCTCGCTCAAACCTTATCCGAATTTGGTCATGCCCGGCATCAGCACCAAGACTGATTTCTTACGCCAGCCCCTGCAAATTCGCTGTCATTACTGAACTGTCAGCAATGTTCGCTGGCTACAAACAAAAGCTCGCTGTTAAGAGTAACCGTCGCAAGCACATAACTCCAGTATTTACTATGGCAAAATACATTCCAGGAAATCACCCGAGAGTATATCTGTATGCTTGGCACGAAGCTTGCAAATAGGCAAGCAGATATCTGCTGCTGAGCATCAAAAAGCTTTAGTAGCTAGCACTTTTCTTGCAATTTCGTGGATGTATATGAGAGACAGCTAGGAAGGAAGGTATGAGATGAGCAGCATAGAGTTCAATTCACCATCGTACTATGAGCGCGCCCAAGAGGAAAAGCAGCAGCAAACAATCATGCTGCTTGGTGGTCTCAGCGCGGCATTGGCAGTTATTGCTGGCGTGTGGCTGGCAATGCGCACGCGCCGCCCACCAACCCGCATTCAGCGGGCAGAGGCGACACTTGCGAACGCAGCAGCCCGTGCCGAGCAAGCCGCCCGCACCGTCCGTAAGCAAGGCCCGTCGGTCGTGGAGCGCGGCGCTTCTCGCGTGGAACAGGCCGCCCGCACCGTCCGTAAGCAAGGTCCGTCGTTCGTTGAGCGCAGCGGCGCGCAGGTCGAGCAGTGGGGTCGTTCGCTCCGCAAGAATGGCCCGGGCGTGCTTGTGAATGGTGCTTCCCGCGTAGAGCAGGCGGCCCGCACGGTGCGCAAGCAAGCGCCGGGTATGGTCGCTCAAAGTGCTACCCGCGCTGAACAGGCCGCGCGCACGGTGCGCAAGCAAGGGCCGGCCAAGTTGCGTGCTGGCTACCAGCAAACCGAACAGGCCTGGAATCGCACTCGCGATTTTGGCACAGAGGTTGGCACGCAGGCTGGCCAGCTCATCGACACCTCGCGCAAGGCCAGCGAAACGGTTGTAGGCACAGCGCAGAGCTTTACCGAAAAACTGCGCAGCCGTTTCAAGTCATAGGGCTCACAGCGAATACTTTCTTGCCCAGGCGGGCATCCAACGACTGAACTTCGGGGCACCAAGCCTGTACAACGGCCTGGTGCCCCAACGTTTTGTCTGACAGAAAAAGCTCATCGCACAGGGCAAGTGCTTTGCTTATTGGCCGAGGCGCACTCCAGCCCATATTCGCACGGCAGCGGCGAATGAATTCAGACAAAACCAGACCATATGATACCTGCACAGTACTAAATACCCATTTCGAATCACAAAGGATATGTTACAATAAGCATAGTTTGCTCGCATCACCTTCTTGCGGGCATCTTTAGTCGCTTCAACGGCTTGTCCCTGTCCGACAGTCGCTGCGTGCACCAGCACGCGCCAACACCATGATGTGGTTTGAAGTTATGCCAACATTTCGCAAAGTCTCACAAGAAGATGCAAAGGCTTGGGCTTCTGCCCCAGCCATCCGCTCGCGCGCCGCTGATGATCGCTATACATGGGTAGAACGCCCTGCGATGATCTTTCTGAGCGGCAAACCGCGCCCACTCAGCATGGTCCCACGAGTGGGCGATGTCGTGCGTCTGCGTGCGCCTGCTGGTTCACCAGCGGAACAGTCCATTGGTGTCGTGTTTGATGTGCGAACACGGCAAGATGGCATCTGGACACATGTGCAGATCGCCATCAACAATACCATTATATGGACATCGAAAAGCACAATTGCAGCGCACCTTGGCCGGCTCAAAGGGATTACCCGGGTTGATCAGCCGACCAAGATGCTCAATAATCGCGTCCATGGTGGTACTCACGGTTGGTTTGTGCGCATATACGAGGGCAAATCACCGCACTTAGCGCGCACATTCAGCGATCTTACCGCCGGTGGAAAGATCGCTTCACTGAAAGCTGCGCTGGCTTTCCACGCAGCGCATGTCGGCCTTGATCCAGCCGATGGAATCATTTTTCCATAACTGATACGAAATCCATAAGATTGCGTACACGAAAGTGAAGATTCGGGGGCAGCTTCGGCGCTCGCGAGCCTTCACTTTCTGATACCGCGCCTATAAGTTCTGGCGCGGTATCAAAAAGAAAAGTGATAATAGGATTTGTTGTTCTACCGGGGTAAACCGAATGGCGCGGTCTTTAAAAGACCGCGCCATTCGGCGTTGCGAAGCCCATGCTATAATGCCTCAAGTTTTGTATTCTTCCAAAACTCCCGCGCCGGCAAGGAAAATGTTGTTATGACCTGGGTCGAAAAAGTATTGTCGTATCTAAGTGCACAGGGGCATCGTGTTACTGCGCCGCGCCGCACTATTCTTGAACTTATGGCGCAGTATAACCACCCATTTAGCGCTGAGGAATTATTCAAGGATGCTGGAGGCGAGCAAGGCCCAATTGGGCGAGCGACTGTGTATCGGACAGTGGAATTGCTCTATGATGATCATTGGCTTGCACGTGTACATTGGAGCGCGTTACGCTCAAGTACAGCACCCGACGAACATGCATATGTGCCTATTGAGCAAGGGCACCAGCATCATTTAATATGCCGTAATTGCGGCGCTGCTACTGCATTTGAAGGTTGTGATATCGACGTGTTGCTAGGGGGTTTGGCGAAACGACTCAATTTTCGGGTTGATGGGCACTGGCTCGAGATTTACGGCCTCTGTCAAGTTTGCCAGCGCCAGTCATAGGGCACGTAATACTCTGCAAAGGTCGCTGTGCCTGTTCCGAGCCACAAAACGTTGTGCACGCGATATAAACCAAGTGCGGAACGTTGTTTTACTCAGACGACTCATTTGGCCAGGAGCAACTGGCTCACAACTTGCACAAAGGTATTCATTTTGAATGGCTTGCAAATAGCCTGGGTGCAGCCGTGCTCAATTGCCGCCCGATGCGCAGTAGCCATGCCGTAGCCAGTGATCGCAAGAATCGGAACATGTTGAAGCGCAGGCTCAGCCCGAATATCGCCGGCGACTGTCCAGCCATCAATGCCTGGAAGGCCCATATCAAGAACGATGAGCGCTGGGCATTGCCGCCTGGCAAGCTCAAAAGCGCTGACACCATCCCCAGCCTCAATCACATCGTAGCCGTGCAGCGCCAGCGCGCGGCGAGCTATCAAGCGTGTGTCGACATCATCTTCAACAATAAGTACTTTAGGTTTTCCCGCAGCCTTGATTTCACGATTGACACTGACTTGGTTGTTCGTCGCTATCATGGCAGTCCTCTCAAGTCCTTATAAGAGCTATTGCCATCATACTAGTGCAGTATTACCAATAAAGCAATCGTGGCTTTGGAAAAATATACGCGTGTAATGCAATAGAGATCATCACGATTTAAATTCGCAAATGTCGTCTGGCTCTTTAGGACGCCACAAAAGGTATTAGCACAAGTGTTTGCCAGACAGGTCGTTTAAGGCTCTCTAATGCCATTTTATACTTAAATCGTGATAATCTCTAATGTTTGCTGCTTACAGCGCTTCAATCGATGCGATGGCCGAGCTTCCGCCAACATGCCCAGGCTGCTCGCGCGTGAAAACATCCTGCCTATACGTCGAGTGGCGCAGTGATGGTCTCCGACCTAAGCAATCCAAGAGTGGACTGATTGAAAATCCAATTCAAACGCATTACAATAGTATAAAAGCGTTTTTCGCGCTGGACGCATACATTTGTGATGCAGCCTTTTTTTGCACCCAGAAATCGTGCCACTGATAGGATTTTATTGGCACCAACGGTGAGCCAGATAGTTTAATAGGCTATATTTCCCCTCCGCTCTATCGGGCACCATTATCGTACTGCCTTGCTGGGGTAGGTATCAATCGCGTCTTGTTGCCACTTTCTCGCGCCCAAAATGCTGGCTGCGCCCACTCAGCGCAGAAGCAGCATCAGAATCGGTGTTGCGCCTACAATTTCTATCCGTAGCACAGCAGAACCTGCAATTGGGGTACAACTATGCCACCGCAACCGTGGAGAGTGCTTCTTGTCGACGATAGCCCAGAAGATCGTCATTCCTTTCGCCGCTTTCTCGAACACGACCAGGAGCAATCTTTTATCTGCTTCGAAGCGGCAAGCGCTGCCGAAGGCCTGGCGCAGTGTCGTGAGCGGCGGCTGGATGCGGTTCTGCTCGATTATCACCTCCCCGACGACGAAGGGCTGGCTTTACTGGCAACACTGATTGCCGAGCATGGCCTCCATGCCTTTGCCATGCTGCTGGTGACCGGCCAGGGAAGCGAACAG
>LJCR01002885.1 GCA_001399705.1 Kouleothrix aurantiaca | reverse complement strand
GCAAGGTGCATGGCGAGCCGCTCGGCCCCGACAATGTGCGCAAAACCAAAGAGTACTTCGGCTGGGACCCCGACAAGACGTTTGTGGTGCCAGAAGAAGCGGCGGCCCAGGCACGCGAAGCCGGCGCGCGCGGCGCCAGGCTCCAGGCCGAGTGGAAGCAGCAGCTCGAACGCTACCGCAGCGACTATGCCGACGCCGCGCGCCGCTTCGATACATCATTCGCAGGCACGCTGCCCGAGGGCTGGCAGAAAGCGCTGCCGAGCTTCCCGGCCGGCACCGAGCTGGCCACGCGTGAGGCTGCGGGCAAGGCGCTCGACGCGCTGCGCGAAGAAATTCCCTGGCTGCTCGGCGGCTCGGCCGACCTGGCCGGCTCGACACGCACGCCCATGGTGACGGATGGCAGCTTCCAGCCCGGCACCTATGGCAGCAATGTGATCTGGTTTGGTGTGCGCGAGCACGCCATGGGCGCGGCGCTCAACGGCATGGCGGCCCACGGCGGCGTGCACGCCTACGGCGGCACCTTCCTGACTTTTTCCGACTACATGCGCGGCGCGATTCGCGTGGCGGCGCTTTCGCACCACCCGGTGACGTATGTGTTCACGCACGACAGCATCGGCCTGGGCGAAGACGGCCCAACCCACCAGCCGATCGAGCACTTCGCCGCGCTGCGCGCCATCCCGAACATGACGGTCATTCGCCCCGGCGACGCCAACGAAGCCAGCTATGCCTGGCAGGCCGCGCTGGAAAACACGCACGGCCCCACGGCTCTGATCCCTAGCCGCCAGAAGCTGCCAACCTTCGACC
>LJCR01002889.1 GCA_001399705.1 Kouleothrix aurantiaca | reverse complement strand
CCATCCACCCACAGCCACGAGCCGTCGTCGCTGCTGGTGCGGAAGGTATAGCTGCCCGCCACAGGCGCGTAGAACACGCGCGTCTGCTCGATCAGAAAGCCATCGCTCAGCCCGAGCGGGCCGCCCTCGCCCCAGTTGACCCAGCTGCCGTCCCACGCAAAACTGCCGACGTAGTCGCCGGGCACAATCGAGAGCGGGTTGCGCGTGCGCGCCAGGAAGTTGTCGGGGATGTTGCCAAGCGCGTAGACCTGCGCCTGCGGCTGCAAATTTGTGTCGTAGCTCGCCGCCACCGGCGCAATCGTTTCGTCGGTGACGGTGACGCTCGTGGGCGCGATGGCCTGCGCGAAGTACTGGACGTTTTCCTGAACAATACCAGCCTGGAGCCTATAGGTGCCCGCATCGCGGAAGCGCACATAGCCCACCAGCGTTTGCTCCTGGCCCGGCCCAAGGTCGCTGTTCAAGCCCCAGCGCCACGGGTAGTCGCTGGTTGCGCCGGTGCAGCCATTGTTCGGGCGCGTATCCCAGCCGCTCCAACCCAGCACCACGCGGAAGCGGTCGTCTTCCTTGGGGTAGCTTGGGTAGCTGCCGCTGCTATTCCCGGCGAAACACTCGTCCTGATCGTACACGTAGCCATTGTCGGGGCCATTCAGCCCGCCGCCCGCCGTCAGGTCAACGCGCGGAGCCTGGCCGCGCAGCATGGTGGTGCCGGTATTGCGCACCGTGAACGTGACTTTCAGCAGCTCGCCGCTGGCCAGGCGCGTGCGCTCGTAGCTCACGTTACTGAGCTGAATGCCAGTGCTGGAG
>LJCR01002890.1 GCA_001399705.1 Kouleothrix aurantiaca | reverse complement strand
GCTCGATCGTTGGCATGGCGGTGCTGCTGCTGATGCTGTTTGTGTTCGCCTGTGGCGCCTACTACGCGATTACCGTCGTCGTTGACCAGCTGGCGAATATCGAACTGCCGCGCCCGCAGATCGACCTGCCGAGCCTGGGCATCGACGTGCCCGACCTGGGCGTGGAGCTGCCGGGCTGGCTCACCGGTGTGATCAGCGGCGGCGGGCGCGTGTGGGTGGTGAATATCGACGGCACCGAGGGCTTGAACCTGCGCAGCGCGCCCGGCACGCAGGCCGACATCATTACGTTCCTGCCGAGCGGCACGCGTGTGCGCCAGATTGGCGGGCCAAGCACGGCTGATAACGCCGACTGGCTGCAGGTGCGCGCCGATCTGAACGGCCAGGTCGTCGAGGGATGGGTGTCGAGCCTGTACCTGAAGCCGGAGTAGCACAATGGTGACCTTCAGCCCGGCGCTGCTGGGGCGGCTGGCCGGCGCGTCGCGGGTGGCGGTGCTGACGGGCGCGGGCGTTTCGGCCGAAAGCGGCGTGCCAACCTTTCGCGACGCGCAAACCGGCCTGTGGGCGCGCTATAACCCGCACGAGCTGGCGACGCCCGAGGCGTTTCGCGCCAACCCGCGCCTGGTGTGGGAATGGTACGAATTCCGGCGCGGGCTGGTGGCCGCCGCCCGCCCCAACCCCGGCCACGTCGCGCTTGCCGCGCTTGAGGCGCGCTACCCCGATTTCACGCTTGCGACGCAGAATGTGGACAACCTGCACCGCACAGCCGGCAGCCAGAACGTGGTAGAATTACACGGCAACCTGGCC
>LJCR01002888.1 GCA_001399705.1 Kouleothrix aurantiaca | reverse complement strand
TCGTCGTTCAGTGCGGGCGTGTCGCCATACCACTCCAGCGCGTCGACCTGCGCCATCACCACGGTGATATTGTCGGTGCCGCCGCGGCTGTTCGCCAGATCGATCAGCGCCTGGGTGGCCTCGTCGGGTGGCTGGCTCGTTACAATCGACAGTATCTCGGCGTCGCTCACCAGGCCGTGCATGCCGTCGGAAGAAAGCAGCACCACGTCGCCCACCTGCAGCGGCAGGCGAAACATATCGACCGTGACCTCGGGCTGGTAGCCAAGCGCGCGGGTGATCACATTGCGATGCGGCGAAAAGCGCGCCTGCTCGGGCGTGATCAGCCCGGCGGCCACCTGGTCGCTCACAAACGAATGGTCGCGCGACACCTGGCGGATCTCGCCGTCGCGGATCAGGTAGGCGCGGCTGTCGCCAACATTCGCGACATGCAGGGCATCGTGGTGCAGCAGCGCGGCCACGCCAGTGGTGCCCATGCTGCCCTGGCCGCGCGCAAAAATCGCGCTGTTGGCCTGTTCGAAAGCCTGCACCAGCGCGAGCTGCCGGTCGTCGGTCGAGTCGCCATAGTAGATCGCCAGGATCGTGTCGATGCCGATCTTGCTGGCAACCTCGCCGGCGGCGTGGCCGCCCATGCCATCGCACACCACCAACAGTTCGCCCAACTGCTCGGCGGGCGCGGCCTCGCCAACGCCATAGCTGTCTTCGTTGTGATCGCGTGTTCTGCCAACGTCGGTGCGGGCGCTGTGACGCAGCTTCATGAAGTCCCCCGAACTGGCTGGTGCGCTTGCTGAGCGGCAAGTATAGCAT
>LJCR01002887.1 GCA_001399705.1 Kouleothrix aurantiaca | reverse complement strand
GTATTGCAGCACCACATAGCCATGCTCGCGCACCACCCGCCCGTAGTAGCAGAAGCGTTCGTCGTCGCGCTGCAACTGCTGGTACTCCAGCGCGGCGGCGGCAGCTGCGCCGCCCGGCACGCGCCCGCGCACCAGAAGCGACACCGAAAACACCAGATCGCCCAGGCGCGACAGGATGCCCACGCGCGCCAGTCGCCCGCGCCCGGGCCGGAAGTCGCGCAGCGTGGATTTCTGGTAGAACTGCTGGATCTCGCGTGGCGGCAGCGGATCGACGAAATGGAGATAGTAGATCGCGCCGGGCACATCGGGCCAGGGCTGGGTGAGCTTCGCCACCGTGAGCTTGCCACGCGGCACCAGAACGCGCACCGGCTCGTTTGGGCGCTTCACGCACAGCGCGCAGCGCTTGATATAGCGCTCGGCATCCATGGGGAAAAACTGCTCGCCATACGTGAAATGCGCCACCGGCTCAAAGCGCCGCAGCAGTGCAATATCGGCTTCGCTGATCTGTTCCATAAACACACGTATGTATGGCGGTGTCGGGCAATAGTATATCTACAGATGACCCAGATAGCGCAAGCCTACCAGAACCAAGAACCACCAGCATAGCAGCGCGTTCTCTGTCTGCAAGCCAACACAATCTGCGTCATCTGCGTAATCTGTGGATTATATAGCTTGCCGGGATTAAGCGCTAACTACGCCGCGAGAGCGAGCGGTGCTCGTGAGCACCGTCGGGTTCTTCCCAGGTGTCGTGAAGCCGTGTATTGTCGTTCGGGTCGTCGATCAGGCCCAGCGCCTGCTTGATCT
>LJCR01002883.1 GCA_001399705.1 Kouleothrix aurantiaca | reverse complement strand
CCGCTGAGCTGCTGCAGGTGCGCCACTGCACCGAGCGGGTCTTTCAGCCCCAGCACCGCCGGCAAACCAATGCGGGTGGCGTCGCCGCGCGCCTGGCGTAGCTGCCGCCCAACATCCTCGCGAAAGGCCGGGTCGTCGAACAGCTGCGCGAACGTGCGGGTGTTGAAATCGAGCTTGCGCGTGATCGGCGGCAAGCGCAGGTAGACGCCGCGCGCGCTCACGCCCTGCGCCACGAGGTTGCTGGCCGCCAGCGGCGGGAAGAAATCGCGATAGCACAGGATCGAAAGGATGAGGGGAAACAGCACCAGCAGCACGCCGAGCACGATCGGCAAGACCAGCGCCGTCGTCGAGAGCACGCCCGACCAGGGGCTGGCATTGCTGCCGGCCAGCGCCACGATCCCCGAAAGAAGCGCCACGCCGCGGAAGAGCAAGCCAACGCGCACGACAATCCCGATCAGGATCAGCGCGATGTTGCGGAAATAGAACTCGCGCACACGGGCCAGCAGGCCGCGCGCCACGCCAAAGCACAGCAGGCCAAACAAGAACACCGCCGCCAGCACAATCGCCAGAAAGCTGCTCGGCGTGGCTGTGCCAGCCGGGGCCTCGCGTTGCAGCACCAGCAGCACGCCCAGCAGCGCCGCGCCAACCAGCATGCCCACGCCGCCAACCACCCAGATCGTACCCAGCACCGTCAGCGCCAGCGAGCGGCGCTCGGCGCGTGGCGCGCGCTCCATCAGGCTGGCTCGGCATTGCGTGCAGCGCTGCTGCTTGATCGTGGTGGGTGCGCCGCAGTACGGGCAGGGAT
>LJCR01002884.1 GCA_001399705.1 Kouleothrix aurantiaca | reverse complement strand
GGATGTGCCATTCCACGTGCCACCGTCGCCCGTGCACGAAGTTCTGCCGGCCTTCGCGTTCGTGCTGCTGCTGCTCACGCTTCTGCTGCGCACGCAGCCCGCGCCGCCGGGCACGCCGCCGCGCTTCTACCCGCCGCCACCCTTGCAACCCCCACGCCCGATCACAATCGCGTAACGTGCGCTGAATTTGCCGAACACTGCGCCATTGGCGCTTGTTCGCCGTTCGCACCGGTGTGCGGCACTGTGCCGCGCGCCCGCCGTTTCGGTATTGATTGTGAAAGGGATATACCTCCATGCTTCGCACCCTGATGCGCAGCGCGATTGCGCTGCTGGTGACCGCATTGCTGCTGCCGCTGACTGTTTCGCTGGCGCTGGCCCACGGCCACACCACGGTTGGCGACTACGAGCTGGTGATTGGCTTTAAGAACGAGCCGGCCTTCCAGGGCGAACCCAACGGCCTCGATCTGACCGTCACCAACACCAAAACCGGCGAGAAAGTCAACGACCTGGCCGACACGCTGAAGGTCGAGCTGCTGTTTGGCGCGTCGAAGAAAGAGCTGACCCTCCGCCCGCAGTGGGGCGAAGATGGCGCGTACACCACGGATGTGCTGCCAACCGCCGATGGCGACTACACCTGGCACATCTGGGGCACGATCGAGAACACGCCGGTCGATGTCTCGATGATGAGCGGGCCGGAGACCTTTGGCGCGGTGAAGGCCAAGAGCACGGTGGCCTTCCCGGCCGCCGAATCCACCCCGGCCGAGCTGAACGCGCAGGCGGCCGCCGCCGCGCAGACCGCCCAGAC
>LJCR01002882.1 GCA_001399705.1 Kouleothrix aurantiaca | reverse complement strand
AGCCGGCACGCTGCATTTCATCGAAGAGCCCATCCGCGACGAGTCGCCCGAGGCCTATGCCGCGCTGCGCAAGCAGATCAGCGTTCCATTCGCGGTCGGCGAAGAGTTCGCCAGCAAGTGGCAGTTCCTGCCCTTTATCGAGCAGCACCTGACCGACTTCGCGCGCGTCGATATCTGCAATGTCGGCGGCTTCACCGAGGCGATGAAGGTGGCCGGCTGGGCCGAGGCGCACTACATCGACCTGATGCCGCACAACCCGCTCGGCCCGATCTGCACCGCCGCGACCATTCACTTGGGCGCAGCCGTGCCAAACTTCGCCTGGCAGGAAGTGCGCGTCACGCAGTCGGAAAACCTGTACTACGGCAAAGACGGCATCAACGAGGCCGATCTGCTGTTCCCGACGCAGCCGCGCCTCGAAGGAAATGGCTTCCCGGTGCCCGACGCGCCCGGCCTGGGCATCGACTTCGACGAGACGATTGCCCAGCAGCACAGCTGGAAGTTCTGGGAAGCGCCGCACTACCGCCGCAACGACGGCTCGGTGACGAACTGGTAGATCGCGGGTTGCAGGTTGGCAGGTTTGTTGCAAGTTTGAACGTTGGCAGGTCGCAGGTTCGCGGCGTATCGCATACGCCTGTTGCAAGTTGGAAAGTTGGCACGTTGGCAGGTTCGCATGTTTCTGCCGCCACCTGCCACCTGCCACCTGCTTACTGCCTACTGCTCACTGCCGTCTGGCCTTTAGCGAGAGGAGAAACGAATGCCTTCTGATTCACAGCTCGTGCTGGTGGGAAGCTACGCCGACCCTGAT
>LJCR01002881.1 GCA_001399705.1 Kouleothrix aurantiaca | reverse complement strand
ATCCAAACCTGCGTCCCACCTTTCATCCAACATTCCTGAGCTTGTGGCGTGTGTGCCCGGCCGGCGAACTGCGTGTTCCCAGCGCCTGCGCGCCAGCGTAACAATGGTGTTTGATCGGCTCGGAGCGAGGCCACGCATGTGGCTGCCAAAAAGCGGCGAGGCTTGTTTGGTGTTGCACCCGTTTCAGCGCGAAGCGATCTACAGCGAGCTGGCCGACGCGCTCGGCCCCGACTATGTGTCGGTGAGCGCCAGCGACCGCCTGATCTACACCGGCGACTGGTCGTGGATGTCGCAGGTGTGGCTCGATCGCGGCGAGCAGCCGCCGCTGCCCGACTTCATTGCGCACCCCGGCACGCCCGCCGAGGTCTGCGCGGTGCTGCAGATCGCGGCGCGCCACAGCCTGCCGGTTGTGCCTTGGGGAGGAGGATCGGGCTCGCAGGGCGGCGCGGCGCCGCTCTACGGCGGGATTGTGCTCGACACCAAGCGGCTCGACAAGATTCTCGAGATCGACGAGCGCTCGCTGACGGTGCGCGCCCAGGCCGGCGTGATCGGCACAACGCTTGAGTGGGCGCTGAACGAGCGCGGCCTGACGCTGCCGCATTACCCGTCTTCCGCGAACTGCGCCACGCTGGGCGGCTACCTGGCCGCGCGCGGCTCGGGCGTGATCTCCACCAAATATGGCAAGGCCGAAGACCTGGTGCTTTCTGCCGAAGTGGCGCTGCCCAACGGCACGCTCATGCGCACGCTGCCGGTGCCGAACCACGCCAGTGGGCCGGGCCTGCTGCAACTGTTTGTCGGCTCCGAAG
>LJCR01002880.1 GCA_001399705.1 Kouleothrix aurantiaca | reverse complement strand
CGGTTGGGTTTATGCGGGCCGGCGCACTTATGGCCAGCGGAACGCCACGTGCGCTGCAGAAGCTGGTGCCCGGCGTGGTGCTCGAAGTGCAGGCGCGCCCGCTTCACGCCGCCCAAAATGCCCTGCGCGAGCTGCCCGGCGTGCGCGAGGTGCAGGTTTTTGGCGACCGCTTGCACCTGTTTGCCGACGCCGCGCTGCCCGAAGGCGCACTTCAGCGCCAGCTCGCCGCGCACGACATCCCGCTTGGCAGCATGCGCGCCATTCAGCCAACTATGGAAGACGTATTTATGTTCTTGCAGCGCAGCGCGGAGGCGAGCGTTACCCAGGAAGCGTAGGAATTATATCCACAGATGACACAGATTTCGCAGATTATGATGCGGAACAAAAGCGCTATCTCATCCCGGCATCTGTGTAATCTGCGCAATCTGCGGATGAATTCTGCCGCAGGCAAACGAAGCGGTACAATACGCCCGCATTCGCTTTAGCAGCAGACGGAGCGTTTTATGGCACGGTTCAATGGGCTTGGCATGCACATGGGCAACCTCTCGCGGCTGTCCGGCGCGCGGACGCGCTCGATTAGCCCCGAGAATTTCACGGGCGAGAAGGGCGGCGGCGGGCGCGCCACCGACGGCACCGGGGCACAGGCCGCGCGCGACCTCGGGCTGGGCTGGAAAATCTCGCCCTCGATTGTGATCGCGCCGGGCGAAACCCGCGAGCTGGCGAACATCGACGGCGCGGGCGCGATCCAGCACATCTGGATGACCCCCACCGGCCATTGGCGCTCCAGCATCCTGCGCCCGTACTGG
>LJCR01000288.1 GCA_001399705.1 Kouleothrix aurantiaca | reverse complement strand
CCAGGCCCAGCGCGCGCGTGCCACGCTTGGGCGGGCGCTGCAGGTCGAGCGCACCGCGACTGAGTGCGCCAGGCTGGCAGGCGCGCTTGAGCAGACTGAAACAGCCCTGGCCGCCGCCGACCCGCGCGGCGCGCTTGCCGACGCCCGCCGCGCCGTGCTGGCCCGGCACTACGCCAACTTCTCGCGCGATGCCTTTGGCTGGCTGGTCGCCGCCGACCCAGGCGTGCAGGCGCTCGCCGCCGACGTGGTAGACACCCTGCGCGCCCTGCGCTGCGCCGACGCGCTGCGCCAGCGCGGCTCGCTGCTCAAAACCTCGGCCGGCTACGAGATCTTTGTCGACCAAACCTCGGCCGACGCGCTGTTTGCCCTGCGGCGCGGCAAGCAACTGCTGCTCGCTTCGCTGCATGTCCCAATCGCCGCAGGCGAGTCGAACGTGGCCAGCAGTACACTCGACGCCGCTGGTAACCTGCGCATCGCCTTTCACCGCGGTGCATTCACCTCCCTCGAAGTTGTGCAGCGCGCGGCTGCCTACGCCGCCTGTGCCGTGAACGACATTCAGGCCGATGTGATCGAGAGCTTTCAGCTGGATGCCAAACAAGCGCAGCAGCGCAACAGCGCGCTCCAGATTGTGCTGGAGGAACCCGGCGACAATCCCGCGTTCGCGGTCATGGTGCGCGAACAACTGCACGCGCTGAACCCGCGCCTGTGCGGCCGCGTGCAGATCGTGTCGCACAGCCGCCAGCCCCAGCCCGCCGCCGAACCCACGTACGAGGCTGCCCGCTATGCAGCTGGCGCCCGGCTCAACGGGGGCCGCGCCCAGCGGCGGCGCGCGGCATCGCGGCTTGCGCGCAGCGGGCACAACATGGCTGCGGTCCAGCTCGACATCGCCTTCGAGCAGGTGCGGCTGATTCAGCTCCGTGCTGGCGAAAGCCTGGTGGAGGCCGGCACCGCCGCGCGCTTTGTGTATATCCCCCTGCGCGCCGGGCTCATGGTGATGCCGCTGGGCGGCTACCAGCCCTTTGTCGCGCCGGCCTGGGCGCCACTCGGCAACACTGGCGTGATTCGCGGGGCGCAGCGCAACGCCAGCATCTACGCCACGCGCGACCTGACGCTGCTTGTGATCCCCGAGGAAAGCTACCTGAATGACTGGCACCGCCCGTATCAGCAGGCCGAGCTTGTTGCGCGGCTGGAAGGAGCATGTCGATGATGACGACAAACGGCGCGCTGCGCACAGCACACAACTCGCTGGCAGCCTGGATCTCCCAGCACTTTCAGGTGGCCGAGCGCCGCAGCAGCCTGCGCACCGAGGTGCTTGGCGGCCTTACCACGTTCACGGTCATGGCCTATATTATTTTCCTCAACCCGCTGGTGCTGACGCTCAACGGCGCAGGCCAGGCACCGCAGGTCGCTTCGTTCGCCGGCCTTGCCACAGCCACCTGCCTGTCGGCGGCATTGCTCACGCTCGCAATGGGCCTGTACACCAACTACCCGTTTGCGCTCGCGCCCAGCGTCGGAATCTCCACGGTGCTGGCCGCCGACCTGATCGGCACCCACGCGCTCTCGTGGCAGGCCACTATGGGCCTGTTGCTGGTGGGTGGCCTGCTCGTGACTGCGCTGGTGGCGCTTGGCCTGGGCGACGCGCTGGTGCGGGCCATCCCGCTGCCGCTGAAGCGCGCGGTTGGCGTAGGCATCGGCCTGCTCCTGCTCTACCTTGGCATGTTGAATGCAGGAATTTTGCATGTGCAAACCGAGCAGCTAAGCGCGACGCGCCTGCCCGTCAGCCTGGGTTCACTCACCGACCTGCCCACCGCGCTAGCATTATTTGGCCTGCTGGTCACACTCGGCCTGATGCTGCGCGGCTACCGGGCGGCGCTGCTGTATGGCATCCTGGCTACCACGGTGGTCGCGGTCAGCATCAAGTGGCTCAGGCCTGAAGCGGTCGTTTCGCGCACCAGTGGCGTGGCCGATCTGCGGCACTTTGTCGCACTCCCGCTCGACGTCAGCACGATCGGCTCGGGACTGAACCTGACAGCATTTCATAGCCCGCTGGCAGCGGCAAAAGGGCTGGGTATGAGCGCCGCGCTGCTGGTGATGGTCACGCTGATGCTCTCGAGTTTCCTCGACACCGTCGGCACGATTGTGGGCGTGGGCGAGCAGGCCGGCCTTGTCGACGAGCGGGGCGAGCTGCCGCAGGCCAAGCGCGTGCTGGTGATCGACTCGCTGGCGACGGCTTGCGGCGGGCTATTTGGCGTCTCGGCGCTCACCACCTACATCGAGTCGGCGGCGGGGGTGGCGGCCGGCGCGCGCACAGGCCTGGCCTCGCTGGTGACCGGCCTGTGCTTCCTGCTGGCGCTGGGCATCACGCCGTTCGTCGGGCTTATTCCGCCCGAGGCCACCGCACCCGCCCTGATCGTTGTTGGCTTCCTGATGTTCCAGACCGTGCGCGACATCGACTTTGGCGAGCTGGGGGCGGGCTTTGCGGCGCTGCTGACGCTGGTGCTCATCCCTCTCACATGCTCGATCACCAACGGCATCGGCGTGGGTGTGATCGTGTATGTGCTGCTGAGCGCGCTGGGCGGCCGGTCACGCGCGGTGCCGGCGCTGCTGTGGCTGCTGGCGGCGGCGTTTGCCGGCTACTTCCTGATGATGATGATCTGAAACTTGGCCTAACGGCTGAAAGGGCTGTGTCAAAGTTAGAACAAGAGCGAACTCTATCCACAGATTACGCAGATCACACAGATATATGGTCTCTAATCTGTGCAATCTGCGTAATCTGTGGATGAATGTGGGACTTTCATATCGCCCTGAACGGCTGATACCAAGTTCGGGTAAACACTTTTACTTTGTCATTCTGAACGAAGCGCTAGCGGAGTGAAGAATCTCTCCTTCACAACCCTAAGAGATGCTTCGCTTCGCTCAGCATGACAATTGAGAAGTATTCATCCGTATTTAGTATGACAGGAATAATTGGCAGGAAAGCTCGAAGCGCATCTTTGTGCCTTCGAGCCTTTGTGGCGAATTGAACGGAGCTCACACCTACAAATACTTCTCGACCAATAACGCCACCTGTTTGCGCTTGGCCGGCGCAATTGCCGCCCGGTCGGTAATGATTGCGCTCGCCAGCGCATGATGCGACGGGCTGTCGAAGCCATCGCCAATCAGCGGCACCACCTGGCGAACAATTTCCTGCGCTAGCGCGGCATTGCTCCGCAGCACCTGAATCACCGAATCAACCGTCACCGCGTCGTGGTCGGGGTGCCAGCAGTCGTAGTCGGTCACCAGCGCCAGCGTGGCATAGGCGATCTCGGCCTCGCGCGCGAGCTTGGCCTCGGGCAGTGCGGTCATCCCAATCAGCGAAAAGCCGGCGCGGCGGTTCTCCTGGCTTTCCGCCAGGGTTGAGAACTGCGGCCCTTCTATCACCACCAGCGTCCCGCCGCGGTGGCAGGTCGCCCCGGCGGCGTGCGCAGCCTGCTCAATCAAATCGGCCAGCGTGCGGTCCAGCGGCTTGTCGAAGGCGACATGCACAACCAGGCCCTCATCGAAGAAGGTGGCCGGGCGCAGGCTTTTGGTGCGGTCGTAAAGCTGGTCGGGCACGACGACATGGCCGGGCGCGTATTCTTCGCGCAGGCTGCCCACCGCGCTGATCGACACAAGATACTGCACGCCGAGCTGCTTGAAGCCGTGAATATTGGCGCGGCTCGGCACCTCGCTGGGCGAAAAGCGGTGCCCAACACCGTGGCGCGGCAAAAAAGCCACGCGCCGCCCGGCGATCGTGCCGATCACATAGGCATCGCTGGGCGCGCCAAACGGCGTTTCCAGCGTCACATGTTCAACATCTGTGAGGCCGGCCATTGCGTACAAGCCGCTGCCGCCGATAACGCCAATCGTTGCTTCCGGCATGGGAAAGCTCCTTCGATTTCAAGCGATAGCTGATTCTGGCTGTGCGATGGTGTACCATAGCCGTGGTGGGCTGTCAAGCGTGGGGCGTGGAACGCGGCAAGGTAGCCGAACGGCGCCTCAGGCGCCAGCAACCGCCAATTTGACAGACGGGGACTTCCCTGATATACTGCCGCGGTGTCGACGGGGGTGTAGCTCAGCTGGGAGAGCGCGACAATCGCACTGTCGAGGTCAGGAGTTCGAGCCTCCTCACCTCCACCAACGACAATATATTGTGGGGCTGTAGCTCAGCTGGGAGAGCGCAACACTGGCAGTGTTGAGGTCAGGAGTTCGATCCTCCTCAGCTCCACCACACACGAACCGCTTGCCATATGGCAGGCGGTTTTGTTTTGCCCCTTGTTTCCCCGCAGCGCGCCAGGTATGTCTTCACACAAAATGCATGCGCATAGTAGAACCGCTCGGTAGCGCGCCACTCATTCTAATATCGCATCAAGAAGCCAAATACACGTTTTAGCGCATGCAGAAACCCGGCACTCTGGCGCGCGGTAATTTCTCCCTTCAAAATATTACTCCTCGTATTACTACCGTGGTGATAGAATATTTAAAAATTGTCGTATTTGCCGCATATCTAAAGGGAAAAACCAGCGGTAGTTATAGAGTAATGTTCTTTAAAAACTAAGAATCAGAAAATAAATGCCAAGCTTGAATAACAATGGCAA
>LJCR01002879.1 GCA_001399705.1 Kouleothrix aurantiaca | reverse complement strand
GGCTTCGTTTACCAGAAACGAGTCGCATAGGCCTTCCTTTCGCAATCGGAGAATCTGTATCTGCGGTTCATACGGATGAGAAACGCCGGGATTTGTGAATCACCTCCCCCCAAGGTATCGTGGAGGCAAGCCTGCCTGAGCGCTCGGCCTCCTACCGGCCCCTCTACACGAAATAATGGAGTATGTGCCTGCTGCCCTTCTGAGCACTGATTGGGGGCGCAGCTCACAAGAAAATCGCGCTCGCGGCGATGGCATAGGCAACGTCGGGTGCTGCTCGCAGTGCCGGCGCGAGCTTAGAAAGGAGTTATGCGTGCGGCGATTATAGCAAAAAGGAGTATCGGCGTCAAAGTCCTAGCCCTGGTGCTGAACAGGATGCAAAAACGCTTTACACATTTTACAATTGCCGGCGGGCTGCACCAGGCAGCGCGCAGGCGTGCTATGATGGCGCATTATTCGAGAAGGAGAAGGAAATGCGCGCAATCGAATATGCGTCCAATGGCGAGCCCGCCAAGGTGCTTCGGCTGGTCGAAAAGCCCGTTCCCGAGCCGAGGCCGGGGCAGGTGCTGGTGCGGCTGCAAGCGCGGCCGATCAATCCATCCGACCTGTTTCAAATTCGCGGGCAGTATGGCGTGCAGCCGCGCCTGCCGGCGGTGGCGGGCATGGAAGGCGCGGGCACGGTGGCAAAGCTCGGCGCGGGGGTGGAGCAGTTCGCGCCCGGTGAACAGGTCGTGTCGCTGGCGCCGGTTGGCACCTGGCAGGAGTACGCCGTCGCCGACGCGAACGCGCTTATGGCGGTGCCCGGCACGC
>LJCR01002878.1 GCA_001399705.1 Kouleothrix aurantiaca | reverse complement strand
CCTTCTACCACCACAGCGGCGAGCTGCTCGACGACCTGAAGGTGATGGAGCAAAGCCTGCGCAGCAATGCCGGTGCGAGCATCGCCGACGGCGCGCTCCATGATATGGTGCGCCAGGCCGAGGTGTTTGGCCTGCATGCCGCCACGCTCGATATTCGCCAGCACAGCGAGCGCCACAATAATGCCCTGGCCGAGGTGCTGCGCGTGGCCGGTGTCTGCGATGACTACATGGCGCTGAGCGAACCCGAGCGCGTAGAATTATTGGCCCGCGAAGTCGCCACGCCGCGCCCGCTGGTTCCGGCACGCCTGCCCTACAGCGCGCCCACCGCCGAGATCGTGCAAACCTTCCGCACGGTTGCCGCGCTGATTGAGCAGCTCAGCCCCGAGTCGATTCACACCTATATCATCAGCATGACTACTGGCGCAAGCGACCTGCTGGCCGTGCTGCTGTTCGCCAAGGAAGCGCGCCTGTACTTGCCCGACCAGGGCATCAGCCGCCTGAACATTGTGCCGCTGTTCGAGACCGGCGCTGACCTTGAGGGCTGCGACGCGGTGATGACGTCCTGCCTGCATCTGCCCGTGTACCGCGAGCACCTGCGCCTGCGCGGCAATGTCCAGGAAGTAATGATCGGCTATTCCGACAGCAACAAGGACGCCGGCTTTGTGGCGGCGAACTGGGCGCTCTATCAGGCGCAGCGCGCCCTGCGCGACATGGCGCGGCGTGAAGGCATTGGCCTGCGGCTGTTCCACGGGCGCGGCGGCTCGATCGGGCGCGGCGGCGGGCCGGCCAACAGCGCGATTCTCGCAC
>LJCR01002874.1 GCA_001399705.1 Kouleothrix aurantiaca | reverse complement strand
AAACCTTTCTGCGCACCACTGCCGAGCAGCTCGATCCCGCCATCCCGGCGGTGCTAACCGCTCACGGCACGATCGACGGCGCAACCCTCGGCGCCGAGCGGCAGATCATGCTCGGCAAAGATCTGATTCTGCCGCGCAGCTTCGTGGCCCTGCCTGGCATCGATTATGTCGCGCTCGGGCATATTCACAAGCACCAGACGTTGGGCGAGCACCCGCCGATTGTCTACGCGGGCAGCATCGAGCGGATCGACTTTGGCGAAGAGCGTGAGGATAAAGGCTGCGTGATTGTCAAGCTTGAGCGCGGAAACACAAGCTGGCAGTTTCACAAGCTCGCCGCGCGCCCGTTCGTCACCGTCGATGTCGATGTACGCAACAGCCCCGACCCGCAGGCGCGCGTGCTCACCGCCATCGAGCGGCAGCAGCTTACCGACGCAGTAGTTCGCGTGCAGATCAAGGCGCTGCCCGATCAGGCCGGCCTGCTGCGCGTCGATGATTTTCAGCAGCAGCTTGAGGCGGCCGGCGCATTTCAGGTTGCGGCGATTGCCACCGACATCGAGCGCGCCAACCGCGGGCGGCTCGCCAGCGGCGACGAGAACATTCTCGATGGCCTGACGCCGCGCAAAGCGCTGGAGCTGTATCTTCGCGCAAAAGACACGCCGGAAGATCGCATTGCTGCGCTGCTTGATGCCGCCGAGGAATTATTCGCCGAGCAGAGCGACGGAGCGAGCGCCTAGCTACTCAGCCGTTTCTACCAGCAAAAAGACGCGCGGGCTATTGCAAGCCCGCGCGTCTTTTTTCGCTGAACAGT
>LJCR01002877.1 GCA_001399705.1 Kouleothrix aurantiaca | reverse complement strand
CTTGTAGACGGCAGCGTGAGCATCAGCGACGACAACCCGTTCAACGCGAACGACCAGATCGCGACCTCGCGCGACGTCAAGGTGCGCTTCCAGGCCACCGACATCGGCGGCAGCGGCGTTGATGCTGCCTGTGTGGTGCGCTACTCGTACAACACCCGCGAGCGCCGCCGGGTCGAGGAAGACTGCAACTTCAAGAGCGTCACGCCCGACGGCGGCAGCGGCAATAGCTTCACGCTCAGCGCCAAACTGCCTGAAAAGGTTGGCACCGCCTACGCATTCGTGTGGGTGAAAGACAAGGCCGGCAATATCTCACGCACGCCGGGCTTCGACGTGATCAGCTACATCCCGACCGGGCGCAGCTTCGAGATCGACCGCAACGACACGACGATCTTCCGCTTCACGCTCGACGCCGGCCAGAGCCTTTCGCTCACGTTCACGCCTTCGGTCGGCGACATCGACTTGCTGGTGTTCAGCAATGGCAGCTTCCAGAGCGCCAGCGCGAACAGCGGCACGCAAGCGGAAAGCGTCACGCTCAACTCGGCTGCGAACGACACCTTGTTCCAGGTGGAAGTGCGCGCCGTGGTCAACAGTCGCTTCACAATTGCGGCCAGCACGGTAGCGAATGGCGCGCAGCCTGCGGCCGCAGCAGTGGCGCCGGCGGCCACCACTACCAAACCGATCGTCGGCGGCCCGCCCGCGCTCCAGGCCGCCATCGACGGCGTGCCCGAGCTGTTCGTACCAGTGGCGATCAAGCGGTAGGAAAACCATCCGCTTTGGGAACCGAGGTACACGATTCTTTTGTGTGGGT
>LJCR01002873.1 GCA_001399705.1 Kouleothrix aurantiaca | reverse complement strand
GGTAAAGCCGTCGCGGGCGGCGCTGTGATCGCGGTAGCTGCCGGCATGGCCGTTGCGGAGGGCGCCTGCGGCTGCGCGCCACAGGCGCTGAGCACGCCCATTCCTAACAGGAAGAGGCCAAAGCGCTGAATAGAGCGTTGATGGTGCATTGCGTTTCTTTCAGCTAAAGCTATTGGCTGACGGTAAACACCGCGCCGTCGCTGCGCCCGAAAATCTCGGGCTGGTACATCTGGTAGGCGGTGGCGGGCAGCGTCTGGAAGGCGCCGGGCGTGACGCCGCGCGCCAGGTAGGTGTAGGTGTAGGTGCCGCGCGGCAGGTCGCTGGCGAACAGAGCCACGCGGTCGTCGTGAATGCTGGTTTGGCCGAAATACTGCCAGGAGGGCGTGTCGGCCGAGCCGAGGCTCGCGCCTTCCGCAGCCGCGCTGGAGGTCTTCAGGCTTGTGTCGATTGGCTCCAGGCCGGCGGGCAGCATGTCTTCCACTGCGAAGTACTGCATATCCTCCGGCACGGTGAGCGTCAGGCGCACCTGCACAACCTCGCCGAGCTTGACCTGATTCACCAGCTGCCCGGTGACCGAGAGCGTGTCGGTGTTGACGGCGACATACTCGCGCCGCACGCCCACGCCCTGGTCGAGCGCCGCGACCTTGCCGGCGTCCTGGTAGTAGCGCATGCGCAGCGTGTAGTAGAGCCGGCCTTTGCCCGTCTGCCCGCTGGCGGCCTGCCGCTGCAAAGTAAGCTGCGACTGCCCGCCGGCCTTGATGTCAGCCAGCGCCGTGATGACGCTGATCGGGTCGGATAGGTTGGCGCG
>LJCR01002875.1 GCA_001399705.1 Kouleothrix aurantiaca | reverse complement strand
CGCTGCAGCTGCTCGCGGCGTTTGCGCTCGCTGATGTCGTGAACAATCAGCAGCCAGCCGCCGGGCGTCTTGTCGCGCTGCGTGAGCGGCAGCACCTGCAGATCGTAGATCCCGGCCTGCCCGGCGCGCTCCAGGCTGATCTCGGCGCGGCCGGCGACGATGCGCGCGCTTGCTGCTGCCAGTGGGTGCGTTGCGCCGAGCAGGTCGTCCAGGCTGCGGCCGACCATTGCCCTGGCCGGGATGCCCAGCAGCGTGGCGGCGGCCAGGTTTGCGTGCGCCACGCGCCGCTGTGTGTCGAGCGCAATCACGCCGTCGTCGAGCGAGCGCAGAATGGTGTCGTGCGAGATCGGCATGAGGTCGAGCAGCTTCAGGCGCACCAGCGACCAGCCAAGCACAACGGCGCTCAGGCCAAACACGAACGGCGTGAGATCAAACGGGTAGAATGGCTCGATCTTGGCGATGTAGAGAATGTTGGCAAACCATGGCGCGCAGGCCGCGCCAACCATCGAGCCGGCCTGCCAGCGCATCAGGCCGGGCGAGCGCAGCGCCGACACCAGCAGGCGCAGGCTGCCCAGGCCCATCAGGATATACGAGAAGAGTGCATGAGCGGCGAACCACAGGCCGTGGTCGAGCTGCAGCATGGCTATGCCGTCCGCATCGACCAGGCGCGCGCTGCGCCAGATCAGCCCGTGCCAGCTGCTGCTTGCCGCCAGCGCCATCGTGATGGCTGGCATGACGAGCAGCAGGGCAAGGGTGCGGCGGCGCAAAGGCGTGTTGGGCTGCGCATAGGTGTGCGCCAGCACAAACC
>LJCR01002876.1 GCA_001399705.1 Kouleothrix aurantiaca | reverse complement strand
AACGTCGTGCTGGCGCAGAGCGGCGCACCCGTATGCGCCACGGGTTTTCGCCTCGCCCCCGCCGAGCTTGCCACCAGCATGCGCGTGAGCGATTCGCTGGAAGCGGGCGTTTCCTACTTCATGGCCGAATTGCGCCGCCTGAAAGCGGTGTTCGACGCGGCCGAGCGCGCCCGGGCAGAAGGATCGCGCACGCTGCTGTTTCTGCTCGATGAGATTTTGCACGGCACCAACAGCAGCGAACGGCAGATCGCGGCCCGGCGGATCATTCTGCGGCTGCTGGCGTTGGGCGCAACCGGCGCGGTTTCCACCCACGACCTGACGCTGGCCGACACGCCTGAGCTGGCGGCAGCGAGCGAGCTGGTGCATTTCACCGAGCAGTTCACGCGCGGCCCCGACGGGCCAGCCATGCAGTTCGACTACCGGCTGCGCCCGGGCATTGCCACCACAACCAATGCGCTGGCCTTGATGGAGATGCTTGGGCTGGCCGCAGATGAGCATTTCACGCACGGGCAAAACAAATAGGCCACAGAGAATACAGAGACCACAAGAAAGCCCAGTGCTCTGTGTGGCTTTTTTCGAGGCACAATTGCCGCGAGCGGCGCGCGTTTTTCGGGTAGTATATACCTGAATTTCGTGCGCTTCCGTGCTGAAAGGAGAGCGACCATGATTGCGCTGCTTGTTTCAATTGATGTCAAGCCTGAGCATATTGATGACTTCATCGCGGCGACGCTGGCAAACGCGCGCGGCACGCGCACCGAGCCGGGCAACCTGCGCTTCGATGTGCTGCGCGGCGAGGACGACCCCAACC
>LJCR01002872.1 GCA_001399705.1 Kouleothrix aurantiaca | reverse complement strand
GCGATGACCTACAACGAGCTGTACCAGGTGCTGAGCGCCGGCCACAAGATCGATGAGCTGAACATCATCGACTATAACAAGGAAGGCACCGCAATGCCCGAGGACGGTATCTTCGTCGACCAGCAGTGGCTCGACAAAGATCCCAAGAACAAGGACATTGCCGCCCGCTTCCTGCGCGCCTCGTTCAAGGGCTGGGAATACTGCCGCGATAATGTCGACGCCTGCGTGGACATTGTGCTGAAGAACGATGCCTCGGGCGTGATGACCAAGGACGCCCAGCAGTGGCAGATGGTCGAGGTCAACAAGCTGGTGTGGGGTGACCCGGTCGATAAAGCCGCCAAGATCGGCTACATGGAGCCCGACCTGTTCAAGCGCGGCGCCGACACCGCCCTCAAGTTCGGCGTGATCAAGACGGCCGCTGACGAAAAGGCCTATACCCACGACATCTGGGACATGGCGACGAGCAAGTAACGCTCGGCGCTCGCGAGTCAGGGGGCAGGGGCCAGGCAACTGGCGCTTGCCTCCTGGCTCTTCTATTTCAATGAAGAAGCCGATCAACGCCGATTGAGGAAGCGGAGGCGGCCGTAGGAATGGCGTGCAAGGCACCCTCTATGCGCGCAACCATTCCAACGCTTGCATCCTGGCCCCTGCCTCCCGACACGTGAAAACCGGAGACTGCAATGGAATTTGGCATTACCCTCAAGCCCGACATGAGCCCGAACCGCGCGGTGGCGCTGGCAAGCCAGGCCGAGGCCGCTGGCTTCACCTACGGCTGGCTGTTCGACTCGCACGTGCTCTGGCTCGAACC
>LJCR01002869.1 GCA_001399705.1 Kouleothrix aurantiaca | reverse complement strand
TCGCTGTGGTAAAACTCCGGGTCGAGCCGGCAAAACTCGGCGTCGATCGTCAGCGCGCTTGCGGCAAACTCTTCGCCGCCCGGCACGCATTCAAACGTTTGGCGCAGGGCTGTGAGCGTGCGCGCCACGCTGCTCGCGCTCCACGCCTCGCCCCACACCGCCTGGGCAAGCGCCTCGCGGCTCGCGCCACGCGCGCCGCAATGCACCATGTAGGCGAGGGTGCCCTGAACTTTCTGCCAGCCGGCGCGGCCACTGCCCTGCTGCACCAGGCCATCTTCCTGCAGCTCGCGGCTGCCAATATGGGCGCGCACACGGCCCAGGCACTCGATATACATGCCCTGGAAGGACCGCATCACAATTGGCAGGTCGGTGGCTTCTTTCACGGCGAGCAGTGCGAGGCGGGCCTGCTGGCGCACGTGGGTGTCGGGGTCGTCGAGCAATCGGCGCAGGTGCGTCAGCGCGCGGTCGCCATAGGTGCTGAGCAAAATTGCGCAGCTTTGAACGCGCACCTCTGGCTGCTTATGTGTGAGCAGTGGCAAGTATATTCGCACAAGACTGGGCATCGTTCGTATCTTTCTGGCGAATGGGCTCTGCAGCAGCTCGTCTGCTAAATCCGGGTGAAACACCGTTGATGTGGCCCTGCTGAACGGAGCACGCGCGGCGTCAAAATGCTCCGCTGTGCCCGCCACCGCAAGCGAGCTTCGCAGCGCGCAGCATGGCAATCCCACAGTGACCATCGGTATGGGATATGGCTGGCCTCAGGCTATGCCACCCACAAATGGCGCCCGCCTGCCGCCGCTGTGCCGAGC
>LJCR01002871.1 GCA_001399705.1 Kouleothrix aurantiaca | reverse complement strand
GTCTACATTCTGGGCAAGCTCGGCATGGCCGAAAAGCGCCTGTACGAGCCGCTGGAAAACATGTCGCGCGGCATGCAGCAGAAGGTCGCGATTGCGCGCGGCCTGCTTACCGCGCCGGTGCTGCTGCTGCTCGACGAGCCGACCACTGGCCTCGACCCACGTTCCAAGCAGGACGTGCAGCGCTTTATTCAGCGCATGCGCCGCGAGCACGATACAACCGTCTTTCTGACCACCCACGACATGGACGAGGCCGACCGGCTGTGCGACCGCATTGCGATTATCGCCGACGGCAGGATCGTGGCGCTCGATACGCCCGCCGAGCTGAAGCGCCAGATCGGCGCGCAGAGCGGCAAAAACGGCAGCACCACCATGGAAGACGTCTTCCTGGCGCTGACGGGTAAAAGCCTCGACGACGACTTTGAAACCGAAGCAGAATAGGAGATCAGCTTGCAAGGACTCGTGCTGAAAGCGCAGAGCGGATTTTTCTGGGTCAAGACCGACGCCGGCGTGCTGGAATGCTCGCTGCGCGGGCGCCTGAAGAAAGAGCGCCAGTCGAGCGATATTGCGGTGATTGGCGACGTGGTCGAGGTCAAACAGGTCTCGCCCACGAACGGCGCAATCGAAGCGGTGGAGCCGCGCCGCAGCAAGCTGGCCCGGCGGGCGGCCGGATCGCGCGGCGTGTGGAGCGAAGACGTGCTGTTGGCAAACGTCGACCAGGTGCTGCTGGTGTTTGCCTGCGCCGACCCGCCGCTCTCGCCGCGCATGCTCGATCGCTACCTGGTGCTGACCGAGGCCGAGGAGCTGGACAC
>LJCR01000287.1 GCA_001399705.1 Kouleothrix aurantiaca | reverse complement strand
GGCGGGCGGCCCGACTACTATATCGAGCGGATTGGCCGCGACGAAGTGCGCGATGGCGACACGCTGATCTGGCATGAGCCGGGTTATGTGCTGGATGCAAAATATTACAAGCCACGCGACAGCGCTCGCGCGCCGGCCAGCCCGGTCAAGCGTATGATTGCCGATCTGGCGCTTACTGGCGAGCGCCACGGCGCGCTTCTGTTTGCATTTCAGAATCGCGAGCAGGAAGCTAATGTTTCTGCTGATCTGGCGGATGTGGAGATCGATACGGAGCATGAGATCTTCGCACAGCCGCTCTATGATGTTCAGCCTGAGCAGCGCTGGCCTGGGGCAGCTTCTGGCGCGCAGATTACGATCTGGAAACTTCAGCCATACGGCACCGACCAGTCTGGCCCGATCGGGCCGGTGCTGCGTGCCCTGCTCGATGAAGTCCACATAACCGTCCAGCGCCGCGTGCCAATCACGTGCCAGGGCTTCCTGCCCGATGTTGACACGGTAAATCCGCTCGGCATGGCACCCGCGCGTTGCCAGAATTGCGGCAGTGTGCTCGCATTCTGCCCCAAGCCGCATCTGCACGCGCCCCACGTCGATCGGGTGTGCCCACGCTGCGATTGCCTGCGCTCCGCCCGACTCTGCCATATCATTGACCGGGGTTCGTTTGCGATGCCGCCGTTTGTGAAGCGCGTGCTCACCCAGGATGACCTAATCGCCAGCATTGGCACACTGCGAAGCTGGCTGCAGCAACACATCAGGCCCGACGACGAAAGTGAGCGCGCCGAACAAGCCCGCCAGATCATGCTGCGCACGATTGGTGAGCTGACTGAAAGCTATGTGAAACTTACCCGCGCCGATACAATGCAAACTGAGCATTATTTTCGCAACATGTTCTTCCGAGGATACTGGAGCGATGAGCAGCACGAGCGTGGTTTACCCAAGCCAGTGCGTGATATGCTGGTCTCGGGCGAGTTCGTCTACCTGCAATTCCAAATGAGTTCGATTGAAGATTGGGCTGCGTGCGCTGTGCAATTCACACGCGCGCTAGAATATGAAATTCACCGCCGACTCTACGAGCCTTCTGGCCAGCGGCTCATCGGAAAAGGTAATAGGCCAATGCAGCCAAGAGACTTTACCTTTGGCTCTGCTTACTATCTTTACAAAAACCGGGCACAGAATACAAACTGGTCCACAACATTAGAAAGAGTTGCACGGCCAAGTAACATCGACGAGCAATCGCTCATCACTCTGTTGGAAGAGATCGATACTTTGCGCTCAGCGCGCAATAAAGTCGCGCATACCCACAAAGTCGATGCTGCTTTGGCCGAACAGATTCGCGATGTTGTTCTTGGTGGTCACGGACGCCCCGGCTTGCTCTATCGGCTCTGCAAGTCGCTCAATCCGCCGCAGGCTAACTCATAAGCCGCGCTGATCAAGTGACTCAAGAAAGGGCGCCGCTGCAATGCTGGCCGTTCGACGTTTCAGTGCGGATTTCGAAGTATTGCGCGCCCACCTGCTGATCTGGGCGCGCCTTATTGATGTAGCTGGTGTTACGCAGGACATGGTCGGCACGATCAACGCGCTCGTTGAAGTTGGCGGCACAATCATTCTAGCGAGCAATGGAGTCATCGCGGATGCTGATGGCATAGTGCTCGTCGTGGCCGGGCGAGCCGCGATCATCGCCGCACAGAGAGAAGGTGTCACGCCGGAAGGTGTGTGAGTGGTTGTTCAGCAGAAAAGGAGAAGCGGCGAACGTTGCCGTTCTACCGCTTCCTGATGCTGGCGACCCGGGAGGGATTCGAACCCCCGACACCCAGTTCCGAAGACCGATAGAGGACTGTTTGAAGGCGTCTGAATGCGTCCCCAACCGTATTCTAGTCAGTAATTACATTCCGCCTTTGGGTGACTGTATTCGCTATTATTTGTGCTCTTGGCTGTAACTAGGCTGTATTTTTTAATGCTACTGCAGGTGGCTGTGAAGCGTACAAACGCAGGCCAGAAATGACGTCAGCCTGCTCTCCAATTACCCTATCCTCGCGGTTCGATTGCCCACGTCGTGAGTCGTGCTCTGCTGGGCATTGTGCGACGCTCGCGCACCGCACCAACCTGCCAGGTCACCCAGTTTGCTGCTACTGCGCGCTGTGCGAGTTCAGGCGGGCAGGGATATTCACCATAACGACCATAAGGCGACCAAGGTTGCGCGGCCACTGCGCGAAACGCGTCTTCCTCCAGATCACGCCAGTTCACCGCCTCGGCGTAGCCATACAGCTCGACGAACGCATGCGGCTTACGGATGGTCTGCACCGCGATGAAGGCGTCGCCCGGCTTGAAGCGACCAACCATTGCTGGCTCAGTACCAGTATACCCCAACGAACTGTTTGTGCTCATCGCAGAGGTAACCCTCGAAACACTCAAGGTCATCACCCGCGCGCCTTACGGCCGCCAGTAATGCCCCGATGTTTGGAGACTGCTCCCCGCGAGGTTGCTCCAGACAGACCGAGCACCAGCAATTACAGCGCGGGCAGGGAAAATCCTGATCATCGTCACCAACGCAGATCAAGCCGCGATTCTCACAGACTGGACAATTCTGGAAGAGGCGCTTAAATGCGTCCATATATTATTGCTTACGTGGGGATGTGACAATTGATAGTGGTATAGCAGTACAGAATCAACAGTAATCTCACTGTTTAGGTGGCATACATCGCCTCGCTGAGAATATGCTTGCGCATGGTGTCCCGTATCGCATCCAGGGTAACTAAATCGATGCGCCGGCCAAGCAGCGCTTCAAGCCGCATCTGCAACTGCACAAATTCAAACAGGCCAACTGGGCGAGCGAAATCCACCAGGATATCGATGTCGCTCTCGGGACCAGCATCGCCACGAGCCACCGAGCCAAACAGCGCTAACGAAGACACGCCAAGGGTATCGAGCTCAAGTTGATGTTCGCGCAAGATCGATAGGATTTCATCGCGCTGCATGTCGGATCGCTTCCTCAGAAGTGTGCGCCATACGTCTCCGAACGTGTAGCTCATTCTAGCCACTCAGCTGCGGCGGGTTAACTGTGGGCTGCACTAGTGTGGACGTCCGTCGATAGTAGAGACGTAGTTTTCAACAGGCTCGTTTTCAAATTGCCCCGATGCGCACAAGTTTAGCACTCTTTACTCAGCTCCTAGCATCGTCGCTCCATATATCTCTCCCAGCCCTGCCGCCGTTCTGCGAAACAATTCGACTAATTCTGCCGGTTCTAGCACCTCACAGGCCGTTCCATAGCGCAGCAGTACCTGGCGCGTCTGCCACAGGTTGGTCACTGTCGCACTGACGATCGCGCTGCCATCCTGTTGATACTCGATTTGTGTGTTTGGAAAGTAAACGGCGATATCGCGCCGGCGCGCTACCACGGGGAGCAGCCGATAACGCAGGAGATAGCTCGGTGGAGCGATCCGCTGTGGTGGAAGCATGGTCGGCAACACGCGAGCACTTCTCGGCACAATGCGATCGAGGCGATAATGGATGGCTGAATGCTTGATCTCATTTCCCGAGGGCGTCACTTCCAAGAGCGTTGCGTCAAGATAACCGTGGCCTTCGGGACGGAAAAATACGAGGTACGGCGCAACACGATGACGGCGCGGTGTGTCGGTATCGAAGGTGCTGAGGTAATCAAACTGGAGTTCCTGCCGGCGCGCAATCGCCCGGCGCACTGTCGCGAGTGTAGCCGCGTCGATGCGCTCGGATGGGCTGGCGGGAAGCTGAAGCCGTATTGCGCCGGTTTGTTGAGCCGTCATGGCACGCCGGCCACTGGGCAGCAGCGCGGTCACGCGTTCCAACAACTCACGGATGTAGGCATGCTCAGGAAGTGCGGCCCCGGCCGGAAAGCTCGCTTCAAGAAATGCCAGGGCCTCCATGCATTGGTCAGGTAGGTCGAGCAGCGCCAGGTCGCCCAGATCCTCAAGCACATACTGTTGAGTGCTGCGCTGATAGCGTATTTGGCAACCATATTCTCCTTTGAGCGCATCGAAGTCGTGCTTGAGCGCGCTTTCGGCTGCCTCTGGGTAGCCCTCATCGCCAAGCTCCTGATGAACCGCTTCGATCAGATGCGCTCCTGTTAATGGACTGCGGAGCAGCAGCCGAACGAGCAGTAATCGTCGCCGGAAGGTGAGACGTGAGCTGCGCTTTGTGCCGCCAGTGCGGTGGGTCATTGTGGTGCTTTCTGATTGCGCCGATGCTGCGCCCATAATACCGCACGCGCGCCGCTTGCGCTATCTGCCATGGTTAGCTCGCTGGCGGCTGCCAACACGAGCGCTTCGAGCTGGGCGGGTGTGGCCCGGATGCCACAGTCGGCAAGCACCTGTTGTGCAAGTGGCAGCCAACATTCCAATAAGCGCTGGCGTTGGGTCAGGTCTGCCCCATGCTCATCCATTGTTCCACCTGTTTTGTCCAAAGTTTTCCAAGCGAAGAATGCGCCACGCCCTCCGAAGAACGATCGGAGGGCGTGGCGCGCTGGAAGCTATTCGGCTTTTAAGCCGAGATCGACCAGCGACGATTGGTTGCCAATGATTTTGAGATCGGTGACCTGGGCTTTGAGACCGGTCGCATTCGCTGGCACCTCGTAGAGCGCGGTGCATGTT
>LJCR01002870.1 GCA_001399705.1 Kouleothrix aurantiaca | reverse complement strand
GAGCACAATGGCTACGCCACAATAGACAGAGATATGGAATGGCTCTGTGGCAAACTACTGCCGCTCGCCGCATCAGAACGGCAGCGCATTGCCTCCGGTCGCAAGCTGGCTGGTCAGGAATGCGAGCTTCGCGGGGTTGCGCACCAGGCGCAGCGCGGTGATGCGCGTGCCATCGGTGCTGCAGATCGCCGCCGTGTCGAGCGCGCCGCGAATAAACACCAGAAAGGCCGCCTCGCCATTCACGGTCGCCATCTCCATGCGCAGGGCGCTGGCGTCGCCGCCAAGCAATTGCAGTGTGCTATCGGCAAAGATCACCATCAGCTGGGCGATGGTGTCGCGCCCCTGCACAAGGCGGCGCGGCGCGGGCGCTTTTCCGCCACTATCGGCCCAAAGCTGCACATCGGCAGCTAATACCTCTTGCAGCGCGCCAAGGTCGCCGCGCTCGGTGGCGCGCAAAAAACGCTCGACCAGGGCGTGCTGCTGCGCGGGCGGGGCTGGGAAGCGCGGGCGCTGGTTGGCAAGCTGCGCCTTCGCGCGATGAAAGATCTGCCGGCAGTTGGCCGGGCTGGCCTGCACAATCGCGCCGATCTCATCGTAGCCATACTCAAACACTTCGCGCAGCAGAAACACCGCGCGCTCCACCGGCGTGAGTGTTTCCAGCAGCACCAGAAACGCCAGCGTGATCGACTCGTGCCGCTCGGCGGCGAGCTGCGGGTCGCTTGGGGCGTCGAGCGTGAGCACAGGCTCGGGCAGCCACGTCCCCACATACTGCTCGCGCGTGGCATGCGCGGCCTTCAGCCGGTCGAGGC
>LJCR01002868.1 GCA_001399705.1 Kouleothrix aurantiaca | reverse complement strand
TGTTCTCGCCCCTGTTCCGCATCGCCTCCGACGCGCTCGACGCCGGCATGCTGATCGCCGACGACCAGCGCGAAGTGCGCTACCTGAACCAGCAGGCCGCGCAAATGCTCGATGTGCCGCAGCCCTACGGGGGCGGCCAGGGCCTGATCGCGCTGGTGCGCGACTACCAGGCCGACGCACTGGCGCAGGAGGTGCTGCGCGACGGCGAAGCGCGCGAGCTGGTGCTTCAGCCGCTGCAAAGCGGGCGCACGCTGCGCCTGCGCGCCAACCGCATCGACGCGGAAGAGTTTCGCGGGGTGGCCGTGCTGGTGCGCGATGTCACGCAGATCAACCTGCTGGAGCGCGCGCGCCGCGACATGGTGGCGAACGTCTCGCACGAGCTCCGCACGCCGCTGGCCTCGGTGAAGCTGCTGGTCGAAACGCTTCAGTCGGGGCCGCCGCCGCAGATCGCCGAGCGCATGCTCAGCCAGATGGCGCAGGAAGTGGATGCCGTGACGCAGCTGGTGGACGAGCTGCACGAGCTGTCGCAGATCGAGTCGGGGCGGGTGGCGCTGAAGCTCGCACCAACGTCGCTGCCGGGGGTTGCCGCGCGCGCGATCGAGCGCATTCGCCCGCAGGCCGAGCGTAAAACGCTGAAGGTGGGCGCCGAGGTCCCCGACGAGCTGCCGCCGGTGCTGATGGACGCCGGGCGTGTCGGGCAGGTGCTGCTGAACCTGCTCCATAACGCCGTGAAGTTCACGCCGGCTGGCGGCAGCATCACCATCCGCGCAACGGTGATCGCGATTGGGCCAGATGCGCCCAAGGTGGGCT
>LJCR01002867.1 GCA_001399705.1 Kouleothrix aurantiaca | reverse complement strand
ATCCAGCCCGGTGGGCGTGCCAAACAACGCCTCGAAGTGCTCGGGGTCGGCGGCCTGCGGGAGAAACGAGAAGATGCCGCCGCCGTCGTTGTTCAGCAGCACAATCGTCGCGTCGATCTGGTGGAGCTTGGTGGCGAGCAGGCCGTTCGAGTCGTGGTAGAAGGACAGATCGCCAATCGCCAGAACGGTTGGCCCCTGCCCGGCTGCGGCCGCGCCCAGCGCACTCGACACCACGCCGTCGATGCCGTTCGCGCCGCGATTGCCCAGCAGGCGCACGGCGCGTTCGCCGCCCGCGAAAAAGGTGTCGAGGTCGCGGATGGGCATGCTGTTGCCGGCGTAGAGCAGCGCGCCCTCCGGCAGCAGTTCGCGCAGCTCGGCAAAGACCTTGCCCTCGAACAGGCCGTCGATGGCGCGCATATGCGCATCGATGGCGGCGCGGGTAGCGCGCTGCGCGGCCTGCCAGCTGCGCGCCCATTCGCTCGTGCGCGGCGCGGCCGTCCCAAGCGCGGGCAGCAGCGCCTCGCACAGCAGCCGCGCGTCGGCGTGGAGCAGCTCAGCTGCCAGCAAGGTTGGCTCGTTCCAGCCGCCGTCGCCGTCGATCACGATCTGGTGGGCGCTCCCGTGGCGCTGGAGGTAGAGCAAGAGCGGCTTGGCGACCGGCATTGCGCCAATGCGCAGCACCAGGTCGGGCGCGTAGCGTTCGACCCAGGCGGCGTCGCGCAAAAAGGCGTCGTAGCTATCGACGATCAGCGCGTGGTCGTGCGGGACGCCGCGCAGGCCAGAAAGCGGATCGGCCAGGATGGGGAATCCC
>LJCR01002864.1 GCA_001399705.1 Kouleothrix aurantiaca | reverse complement strand
CGGCGAAGGGGTAGGTGGGGAAGGTTGAAAGAGTGCTATGCCCATTTGTTGATGCTTGTTGTATTGCAGTCATTCGTTCGAATTCCCATTTAACAAGGTGACAAGGTGACAAGATGAGCGATATTTATCCTCATCTTGTCACCTTGTCACCTTGGTCATCTTGTCATGCATCTCCCGCCAGCGCGACCAGCTCCGTGAGCGTGGGCTGGTGGCTGCGGAAGGCGCGCACGTCGATCTGGCGCAGCAGCAGGAGCGAGCCGGCCAGCATAATCGCTTCCAGCAGAAACACCGTGATGTAGCCGCTGGATGGGTTGCCCGTCGCGGCGGTGACGAGGTCGCGCAGCACGCCGCCGAGCAGCATGCCCGCGCCACGCGCCAGCGCGTCGGCCAGGCCCCACGCGCCGATGAACAGGCCAACTTGCTCGGGCGTGGTCATGTCGAGCATGAGGGCCAGGTTAGTGCTGGTGGCGATGCCAGTGCCGAAGCCCAGCGCGAAGATGCCGGGCACAAACAGCGGCTGCATCTGCACGATCCCGCTGGCCGCGATCAGCAGCAGGCCAGCGGTGGCGATCAGCCCGCCCAGCAGCGCGCCGGTCTTTTTACTGAGCCAGCGGCTGAGCAGCAGGCCCTGCAGCAGCAGCGCAATCAGCGTCGCGCCGCCCCAGGTGGCGGTGAGCTGCGTGGTCTGCGCGACCGACATGCCGAAGGCTTGCGCGCCAAACGGCCCCAGCAGAATGTCTTGGCCGAGAATGGCGGCCAGCAGCAGGATCAGGTAGACGAAGAAGCGGCGCGCCTGGGCATTCTCCATCACG
>LJCR01002866.1 GCA_001399705.1 Kouleothrix aurantiaca | reverse complement strand
GATCAGGTTGGGCGCAACAGTATTCGCTGCACCCTGGCTGCACCCTTTGCCCCCTTCCTCAGCACTGCCACCTTCCCGATTTTGCCTGCGCATCTGCTTGGCAGGCTGCAGCCCAGCGAATGGGCGAGCGCGCCGTTTAATGCGAAACCGATTGGCACCGGGCCATACCAGGTTGCGGAGATCAATGCTGCGCACGCGCTGCTAGTGGCAAACCCACGCTACTATGCGGGCCGGCCCTTTCTCGATTCGCTTGAGCTGCGCTTTTTTGACAACAGCCAGCAAGCGCGCGCGGCGCTGATGCGCAGCGAGATTCAGGGTGTTGGCGGGCCAACCTCGGCAGATCTGTCGGCAGTGGCTTTGCCGCGCGGGATTGTACGCCACGCTATTCCGCTCGACAGCGCAGTGGTGCTGGGCTTCAACCTGGGTAGCGCGCCGCTGAGCGACCAGGGTTTGCGCCGCGCGCTGGCCGAAGGGCTTGATAAAGACCTGCTGATCAAGCAGACGCTTGACGGCGAGGCGGCGCGCCTCGATACGCCGATCCTGCCGGGCTGGTGGGCGGCGGTGCCTAATCCGCAGTGGTATGCTGCAAACCAAACCCGCGCCGCCGCCGCGCTCGACTCGCTGGGATATGCGGTGGGCAACGATGGCGTGCGATCGCGCGATGGCCAGCGCCTGGCCCTGCCCCTGCTGACCACCGACGATGCCGATCGTGTCGCAGTGGCAAATGAAATCGCGCGCCAGTGGCGCCAGATTGGCGTGCAGGTCGATGTGCAGGTGTTGGACGCAGACGTGCTGCGCCAGCGGCTGAGCAT
>LJCR01002865.1 GCA_001399705.1 Kouleothrix aurantiaca | reverse complement strand
GTGGTGATCTTTCGGTCGTCAGTCGTCGGTCGCTCCAATCGTAAATCCAAAATCTCCGTGCCTCTGTGTCTCTGTGGTGATCTTTTGGTCGTCATCCGTCGGTCGTCGGTCGCTGAAAGCATTTGCCAAATTGCCCCGCATGCTACGTTCTTTCATGCATACGTCGAACCTAACGTTGCGGAGGAAATAAATGGCTGCTGCAAAAAAGGCGCTGGTGCTCTCGGGCGGAGGCGGGCGCGGCGCATACCATATTGGAGTGCTTGAGGCGCTGGTCGCGGCCGGCTGGATGGAGGACGGCAAGGGGCCGGATATCATCGCCGGCACCTCGATTGGCGCGATCAACGCCGCCGCGCTGGCCTCGGGCCTGACGGTGGCGCAGCTCAGGCGGCGCTGGCTGGCCATGCATACCGAAGAAGTCCACCGCCTGTCGGGCGACCTGCCCGCCGTTTCGCGCCCGCTGCTGCGCTTTCTGCTGCGCAGTGTGCTCACCTCCGAGGCGCACGGCGGCGCGCGCGACACCCTGCCCGCCGGCGAGCGCGACATGAGCGCGGAAGGCCTGTTCAGCCGCCTGGGCGCGCTGTTTCACGGCCGCCCGTTCCGCAGCCTGCTCGATACCACGCCCTGGCGCGGCACGCTGAGCCACTGGATGGATTTTGCGCGCATCAACAGCGCCGACGCGCCCGCGCTGCTGCTGGCCGCCACCGAGCTGCAAAGCGGCGCGTTGCGCGTGTTCTGCAACCGCCCGCTCGAAGGACGCCCCGCCGACACAATCGCGCTCGACCACCTGATGGCCTCGTCGAGCATCCCGATTG
>LJCR01002861.1 GCA_001399705.1 Kouleothrix aurantiaca | reverse complement strand
GGGGGCGGTCGTGCGGCTGCCGCCGCTGCCGACGCTGCTGGCGCAAATTGCGCTGCTTGGCGTTGTTTTGCTGCTGCTGGTGCGGCTCGGCTGGGGCTGGCGCGTCGCTGCCGCCGCGCTGACCCTGATTGCATGCACCCTGGCCGGCCTGCTCGCCGCCGACCTGTTTTCGGCCTACCCGTTTGTGGTGCGCCTGCTGGGCGCGGCGGCGGTGCTGCTGTTCGTCACGCTGCTGGGCCTGCCGCTGGCCCTGCGCTTCAGCAGCTGGGCTGGCGGCGCGGGCGAAATCACGCTGCTCTGGTCGCTGATGCTGCTGGCGTGTGTGGTGCGCTTTGCGGGTACGCTCAACCCAACGTTTGGCGGGCAGGATCAGTTTCTGCACCTTAAACTGCTGCGCGAAGTGACCGAAGGCCAGCTGATTCACGCGGTTGTGGCAAGCGAGTTTGGCGGCGGGTTGGCGCTCTACCCACCCACAACCTACCTTGCGCTCGCGCCCGGGCGGCTGCTGATCTTCGACCCGGTGGCGCTGCTGCAAGGCGGCCTGGCGCTGTTTGACGGCATTCAGGCGCTGCTGGTGGCGTTGCTGGCGCGGCGGCTGGGCGGCAATCGCCAGGCCGGGCGCATGGCGCTCCTGCTGTACGCCGGCAGCCAGACGGCTTTTACGGCGATGAGCTATGGCTTTTCGGCGCAGATCTTTGGGCAGTGCCTGGTCGCACCCGTGGCGCTGGCGCTGATGGCCGACGAGCCGCCACTTTCGCGGCGCGCCTGGCTGGCGGCGGCGCTGTTTCTGCTGCTCGCCGTCGCTTCACATGT
>LJCR01002862.1 GCA_001399705.1 Kouleothrix aurantiaca | reverse complement strand
CTACAATACACGCCACTTTCCACACCTGCATTGTGCTTTGCATCCGATCAGAACGCTGTTCGCCGGCCGCGCGCAGCGCAAGCAAGAACGCTCGATGTACGTCATTGGCACCGCCGGCCATGTTGATCACGGCAAATCGACGCTCGTCAAAACGCTGACGGGCATCGACCCCGACCGCTGGGAGGAAGAGCGCCGCCGCGAGATGACGATCGACCTGGGCTTTGCGTGGCTGACCCTGCCAAGCGGGCGCAGCGTGAGCGTGATCGACGTGCCGGGCCACGAGCGCTTTATCAAAAACATGCTGGCCGGCGTAGGCGGGATCGACGCCGCGCTGCTGGTGGTCGCCGCCGACGAGTCGTTCATGCCGCAGACCGAGGAGCACCTGGCGATTCTCGATCTGCTGGGCGTCGAGCACGGGCTGGTGGTGCTGACCAAGGCCGACCTTGTGGATGACGAGTGGCTCGCGCTGGTGCGCGCCGAGGTGAGCGAGCGCCTGGCCGGCACCAGCCTGGCGGGCGCGCCGCAATTGGCCGTGTCGGCGCGCAGCGGGCGCGGCATCCCCGAGCTGCTGCAAGCGCTCGACGCCCAGCTCGACCGCACGCCCTCGCGCGCGGACCTGCACGGCGCGCCGCGCATGTCGATCGACCGCGCCTTCACGATTGGCGGCTTTGGCGCAGTGGTGACGGGCACGCTGCTCGATGGCCCGCTGGCCGTGGGCGACGAGGTGGAGCTGCAGCCCAGCGGCCTGCGCGCGCGGGTGCGCGGCCTGCAAACCCACCAGCAGAAGGAAGCGCAGGGGCAGCCCGGCCCGCG
>LJCR01002863.1 GCA_001399705.1 Kouleothrix aurantiaca | reverse complement strand
GTACTGCAATTGCGAGCGCGAGGGCGGCCCCCACCACGCGGCTGAGGCGATGCTGCAGGGATATACTGCCAGACATTGACGACTTTCTCCTTTAGCCCTTCACTTCGTTGTGAACTAGCCAAGCTTAGTCCAGAAGGAATGCGATGCTCAACAGGAACATCGACGCCATGAATCTCATCGGCGGGTAATAATGAGCGCGCTATTCATTCGACTAGTTTCACCCAAGTGTCGGAAACAATCGCATGATCTGGAGATCACGCTATAGTACACACGAGAATAGCTGGAGGCCCGCAGGCCGGGTACGATGCAGTAGAACCTTCCTTTCTTTTGTAAACGAACCTGCCTGAACGGAGGATCGTGAAATCACAGGTGGCGCATGGCGCGGCCTGTGGTATCACAAGGTATGGTGAAAATATGACGGTTTGGGATTTGCACTACGCCTATAAAGAGCGCGCGCGCGGCTGAAAAATACACGAATTCGCGCCGGGCTGGATGACAAAATGCTCACACTCGGCGGGAATGGCGGGCAGGAGCACCCTTCGGTATGCTCCAAACTCCAGCTTGCCTTCGAGCGCTCGAAGTTGTGTATCGTTCTCATAGCAGCACGAACGAAAGGAGGCGCCAATGGCCACGCTGCCGCTGCATGAGCGGGCACACGCTGCGCTACGACGAGCGGAAAGCTAGCGGTTTAAAACTTGCAGGCCTGAAGGTTGTACATTCCGCAGTTTATGTTCTCGGTTCTGAGGTTCCGTTGTTCTCGGTCTTCGATTCTTGGTTCTGCGGCTTCTCGGTTCTTACAAAGGAAGGAATCAC
>LJCR01002858.1 GCA_001399705.1 Kouleothrix aurantiaca | reverse complement strand
GGTTAATCGCGCTGCACTGGCGCGTGGCACTGCCGGCACGCAAGGCGCTTGGCACACAGGAATAAGCCTCTATAACCAGGCCACAGAGAACACAGAGAGCACTGAGTTTCCTGATTATTTAACGGAAAGTCGCGACCACAACGGCGGCCAGCAGGCCACTGCCGAGCAGGCCATATTCCCAGAACACACGCTGCGAAAGCGTGCCTTCAAGGTGGTGCTGCACCAGGCCAATCGCCACATAAAACAGCACCAGCAAGAGCGCGCCACCCAGCAAAAACGAGGCCGCCCAGTAATTCAGCGCCCAGGTCGCCTCGGCCAGCGCGATGCCAATCATCCCCGCCAGCACAAACAGGCCCTTGCGCGGCGGTGCCCACTGCATCAGCGCATAGGCCAGCAGCGCGGCAGTGGCCCCGATCAGCACGCCCGAGTAGAGAAAGCGCAGGCGCGCGTAGTAGGTGGCGCTGAACAGGCTAAACGCCAGCAGCAGCGTGATGGTCTGGAGGATCAGGCGCGCGGTGTGGCGCACCTCGGGCCGCCGGTCGAGCGCGTAGTGCTGGCCCAGCAGGGCGGCCAGCAGCAGGCCACCGGTTGCGGCCAGCGCAATGATCGCCGCCGTCATTTCGAGCAGCGGGCTGAACAGGCGGAAAAAGGCGAACGGCGCGACGATAGCCAGCGATGGCAGAATCCAGAAGCCCGGCGCCAGCTCCAGGCGCACAACGCCCAGGTTCAGGGTCGGCAGCGCGCGGTTCTGCATCTGCGGGTGGCTGCGAATGAAGAGATCGGCCCCAGTGCTCGTAATCACCACCAGCGAGGC
>LJCR01000286.1 GCA_001399705.1 Kouleothrix aurantiaca | reverse complement strand
AGCTTGTAGCGCGTTTCCTCTGCGCGCTCCTCGACCACAACCAGCGATTTATCGACCAGCGATGTCAGGAGATCGAGGCATGCAACCGTATCGCCCTGCTGAGGTGCGCGCCCTGCGACGATTGCCTCCGCTGCTTCGAGCGTCCAGCCGCCCGAAAAGACCGACAGAGCGCGCAATAGTGCTCGCTCGTCGTCATTGAGCAGGGCGTAGCTCCAGTCGATTGTGGCACGCAGGGTTTGCTGGCGTGGCGCGGCGGTGGTGCGCGCGCTGGTCAGCAGATTCAGCCGGTCGGTCAGGCGCTCGGCGATTTGTTCGACCGATAAGGCCCGCACGCGCGCCGCCGCCAGCTCGATTGCGAGTGGCATCCTATCGAGTTGGGCGCAGATAGCTGCAATAATCGGTGCGTTGTGCGGGGTAAGAACAAAATCGTGCCGGGCGTGGCGGGCGCGGTTGGCAAATAGTTGCACCGCATCATCGTCGTTCAGGGCAGGCACGCGCCACGTCTGCGCGCTCAGGGTACCGAAGGCTTCGCGGCTGGTTGCCAGAATCTGGAGGTGGGGGCAGGCCCGCAGCAGAGTTTCTGCCAGATGCGCGCAGGCCATCAGCAGATGCTCGCAGTTGTCCAGCACAAGCAACGTATGGTGCGGGCGCAGATGGTCGATCAGCACACGCTCTGCCGTGCGGTCGCTGGCGTGCAGCAGGCCCAGGGCGGCCGCAACCGTTTCGCTCAGGCGGGTGGGATCGCTGAGTTGCGCCAGCTCGGCAATCAGCACGCGCTTGTCGCCGTGGGAAGCTACGCGCGCGGCAAGCTCGTAGGCCAGGCGCGTTTTGCCCATGCCGCCTGCGCCAACCAGCACCAGCAGCCGCGTTTCTTCGAGCAGGTGCAAACCCTCGCGTACTTCGTCGGCGCGACCAATGAAATGCGTTAGTGTGAGCGCGTGGTGCGCGAACGGGTCGGGGGCATCGTTCTGCTTGCTCGGAGCGCCAGGAGAAATCTGGCTGGCAGGGCGTGCGGCAGCGCCGGCCAATGCAATGAGCTGTTCGGCAAGGGCCGGGTTGCGATCAAGCCCGAGCGCTTCCACAAAAAGCGAGCTAACGATGTGAAGATCGGGCAAGCGCTGGCCGTTTTCCAGGCGGTTGATCTGCTCGCGGCTATAGCCAACAGCAATACCGAGGTCGCTCTGGGGCAGCCGGGCGGCACGACGCGCATAGCGCAACGCTTCGCCAAATGTGGTCAGCGTCGGGAGCGAGGCTGGGCGCGATGCACGATCCATAAGATTGCCCATATAAGCCGCACGCCAAATCGATCACATGAATTGGTCACATCATGTCACCTGTGCGCGGGCGTTTGCTGCTATGCTGCTCGTGTGGCTTCGGTAAGAATGCAAGGAGAACAATACCATGACCATTCAGGAGCGGCAACTACGCGCGGTTCGCGACGGTGAGGACACACTCTACCAGTCTATGACCGACCAGTTTCGGATCAAGGCCAGCAGCGCAGATACCGACGAGGCGTATACCGTGCTGGAGGTGATTGTGCCGCCCGGCGGCGGGCCGCCCGGATTGCACACCCACCCGCAGCAGGAAACCTTTTACATCCTTGAAGGCGAGTTCGCCATCGACACGCTGCATGAAGGTAGCCCGGCCAGCGAAGTGGTGCATGCCGGCGATGTGGTCAATGTGCCGGGAATGGCCCCGCATAACTATCGCAACGTTGGCGCAACGCCCGGTCGTTTCATGAGTGTGCAGGTGCCGGGTGGATTTGATCGCTTCCTGCTTGAGCTGGGCGTGCCGGTCACCGACCCTGCAAACCCGCCACAATTTTCCGAGGTGCCCGATATGCAGCGTGTGATGGAGATCTGCGCAAGGCACAATGTGAGCTTTGTACAGCCCTAGTGCGCTTTCAGCGCGGGGATTAGGGAATGGGGAAAGGGGGTGGTGGCTGCAATGCAGACGTTCTTCCCTGATTTCCGCATCGCTTTATTGATAATTCACTAGCCCTCATCAAAGTCCCAAAAATGTATCCGCAGATTACGCAGATAGATGTCTCTCATCTGCGTAATCTGCGGATTGATGGCGTTCCCATTCCAACCTTGACATGACCCTGATTACTGGTCGCCGCCTTGTTCGTGCCGAATACTCAGCGCGCGCGCTAGTTAAGCGCAGGCATCCGGTCGGTCAGAATAAGCATCAGCTGTGAGGGGTCGCGCAGCACCACGCCGTCGGCGCTGCGCTCGGCCGCAATGCCCGCCGCCTGCGCGCGCTCGACCAGCCGCTCGATGTCGGCGGCGCTCGGCAGCACCAGCGTGAAGTAGCCCATTCCTAAAGCATCGGCGGGCGCTGGCGGGATGTTTTCGCCCTTCCAGGTGTTGAACGCCACGACATGCGGCTGCTGCGCATCCAGCCCAACTTCGCCCATGCGAAACGCGCTGAACATCGGCCCTTCCTCGAACCCAAGCACGCCCGCATAAAAGCGCATCGAGCTGTCGAGGCCCGCCGCGTAGAGGTGCATATGCCCAATGCGCGTGCCTTCGGGCAAGGGCGTATCGAGCGCGTCGCCTTCATCCAGCTCGCGGAACAGCGCCTCGACATCGAGCGGGTCGCGCCCGCTGCCCACGCGTCCATCGGCGTATCGCACGCGCATCTGGCCGTTGTGCACTTCAAATACGGCGTCATCGAGCGAGCGCACGTACAGCTCGATCGTATTGCCTTCCAGGTCGTCCACGTAGGTCGTTTTCGAAACGCCGTGGTCGGTGGGCGAATTGGGGTAGCGCAGCGCAAACAGCCGCGCAATTGCGCGCGCCAGCTCCTTGCGGCTGGGGTACAGAATGGCGAAGTGGTACATGCCGGTGGCGCGCTGCACACGCCGCGCAGCCGGGTTCTCGCTCAGGCGCAGCAGCACCTCGGCAGCCGTGCCAAGCGCGGCTTCGGAACCTTCGCGCCAGTGCAGCGCGAAGCCCAGCGCCTGCGTGTAGAAGGCAACCTGCCGCTCCAGGCTCGCGACGGTCAGGTGAACGTAGCCGATGCGCGTGGTGGGCGGGATGCGGAATGGAACGGTTTCGGTGGACCGAATATCGCTGATCCTGCCTGTGTGTCCTTGTTGTATCGCGCCAGCGAAATCGCGCCGCTGGTGCAGTTCACCATTATATCGCAGCGCGGCGGCCTATGCCCCTTCCTGCTTATGACCAAAGACGAAAGACGAAGGACGAACGACGAAGCCACATTGGTCATTCGCCCTTCGTGTCAATAAGCCGCGAAGAACCCAAACTCCACTCCCCATCTCCCATCCCCCGCGCTGAAAGCGCACTACGCCACATACATCAGCAGCAAGCCAAGCACGCCCGCGCCCAGCACAACGCCGGCCACAGCCGCTTTCGCCTTCCACAGGTACACTGCCACCAGCGCCAGCCCGAAGATCAGCGCCGCCTGCCAGCTGGTGAGCGTCGCGCGCGCAATATCGAGCGCCACCACCGCGATCAGCCCAACCACGCCCGCCGTCACACCGTCGAGAAAGGTGTGCACGCCCGGCGTGGAAATCAGCCGCTCAAGGTATTCGTGCCCAACCAGCGTGAACGCAAAGGCGGGCAGGAAGATGCCGAATGTGATCGCCAGCGCGCCCAGAGCGCCGCCGCCAGCATAGCCAACAAACGTCGAGAAGATGATCAGCGGCGCGGGCAGAATACCCGAAAGCGCGATGCCGTCGAGGAATTGCTGATTGCTCATCCACCCGCCAGCCACCACGGCGTCGTTCTGCAGAAATGGGATAGCGGTGTACGCGCCGCCAAAGGTCAGCAGCCCGGCGCGCAGGCCAGAAAGCAGCAAGCCCAGAGGCGAGGTTGTTCCTGGCGCGGCGGCGCTGCGCGATGCTGCTGCGGCCACAGGCGCGCCCGCGCCGCTGAAGAAAAACAGCGCCGCGCCAGCCAGAAAGGCGATCTCCAGCGCAAGCGCGGGCGCAAGCCAGCCGCGCTTCACGCACACATACGCCGCGCCCGCCACCAGCAGCGTGATCGCAAAGTGCACGCCCAGCGCGCTGCCAAGTGCCGCCGCCACCGCAATCGCCAGCAGCCAGCGGTCGGCAAGGGCGTGCGCGCCAATGCGGTGGATCGCGCGGACAATCAGCGCGACAACGGCGGCCTGAAAGCCGAAAAACACGCCCTGAAACAGCGCCGAGCCGATGCCGTAGGTGAAATAAAACCACGACAAGGCAAACATCAGCACAAAGCCAGGCAGCATAAAGCCCAGCCCCGCCAGAAAGCCGCCGACGCGCCCGCCCGCCAGGTAGCCAAAGTAGACACACAGCTCGTGCGCTTCGGGGCCGGGCAGCACCTGGTACACCGCCAGCACGCGGTTGAAGCGCTCGTTCGAAACCCAGCGCTCTTCGTCTACCAGCTCCTGGCGAATCATGGCGATCTGTGCAACTGGCCCGCCCCAGGCCAGCAGCCCAAAGCGCAGGAAGCGCAGAAATAGCCGCCGGTACGATTCGCGCGGCGGCTGCTCGGCGGCGATGACCGTTTCAGGCATACTCGTTTGTTTCTCCGCTGCGCCGCCTTCACGTGGCAGGGTGTGTGCGGCGAAACGTGTGCACTTCTTCGGCGCGGGCAGCCAGTGCCCGCCCAATACGCCGCCA
>LJCR01002857.1 GCA_001399705.1 Kouleothrix aurantiaca | reverse complement strand
ATTGTCACTGTATGCACCTGCTTGTTCGTGCTATACTCGCGCCCATTGTTCTAGCACCACACCTTGTAGCACGCGCAAGCGCAGTTGAAATTCGGCTTTACAATACGGTAAAGGCACTATGGCAAGTGAATCTCCTGCTATTCCCGCCAGCGCCGCGCCCGGCGGCGACACCTTTCGCGCCGGGTTTCTGGCGACTGTCCCACTTTGGCTGGGCGTCGCGCCCTTTGGCGCGATCTATGCGGTGAGCGCGCTCGCCGCCGGCCTGTCGCCCGCACAAACCCTGGGCATGTCGCTGTTGGTGTTTGCGGGCGCGTCGCAGTTCACGGCGGCGGGCCTGTTTGCGGCGGGCGTCGCCCCGCTGACAATTGTCATCACGACGCTCGTGATCAATGCGCGCCACCTGCTGCTGGCCGCCGCGCTTGCGCCACACGTGCGCCGCGCCAGCCCGCTTGCGCGCGCGGGCATCGCCGCGCAGCTCACCGACGAAACCTTTGCCATCGGCATGCGCCGCTTTCTAGCCGGCCAGGGCAGCCCGGCCTACCAGTTCGGCGCGAACATCAGCCTGTACCTGATCTGGCAGCTCAGCACCATCGCCGGTATGCTGCTTGGCGCGCTCATCCCCGACCCGGCCGCCTATGGCCTTGATCTCGTATTTCCCCTGACATTTATTGGCCTGCTGGTGCCGCTGCTGCGCGACCGCATCAGCGGGCTCGTGGCAGTGCTGGCGGCTGCGCTGACGCTGGCTGGCGCGCTGCTGCTGCCGGGTAGCTGGTACATTCTGATCGCCGGCATTCTCGCCAGCGGCGTGGGCGCG
>LJCR01002860.1 GCA_001399705.1 Kouleothrix aurantiaca | reverse complement strand
GTAGGAAATGCCAGTTTCATCAGTCGCCACGCCAGTTACGGCCGCGCCACGCTCGGCCACCATCGGCAGCACCACCTCCAGGCGCTCTTCTTCGCCCGTGACGGAGTTGACCAGCGGCTTGCCCTTGACCACGCGCAGCCCTTCGCGCAGCGCCGCGACAATCGAGGAATCGATGCAGATTGGCACCTCGACCACCGACTGCACCACGCGAATGGCTTCCGCCAGCAGCGCCGGCTCGTCGGCCAGCGGCACGCCCGCGTTGACGTCGAGCATGTGCGCGCCAGCGGCGACCTGCGCAATCGCGTCGGCGCGCACTCGGTCGAAGTTGCCCTCGGCCATCTCTTTCGCCAGCAGCTTGCGGCCAGTCGGGTTGATGCGCTCGCCAATGATCACAAACGGCCGCCCCGGCCCGATGATCACGGTTTGCGTTGGCGATGAAACGGTCGTTTCCACAAACTCCCTCCCGATCATTTACAAACTACAATTGGCGCTGGTGGCGTGCAGGGCCTTCGGCAGAGCGGTACTCATTCTTTTTTTGTATGCAGTTTTTCTGCGCTACGCGCAGAAAAACTGCATACCATAATAATCGAAAATACCATGCTGCCGAACTTCCTGAGCGAAGTCGAAGCCCGTCCTGAGCGAAGCCGAAGGGGGCAGGCAAAAAGCACGGCGTCTGAATTTGGGCTTTCGCACCTGCATCATTTAGCGAGCCTCAGACAAACGGCACGTCGGTGATGGTGCGCTCGCTGGCGGGCGCGGCCGCGAGGGATGCGCTGGCACGGCGCGGGAACAGCCCGGCGCGATGGATTATCTC
>LJCR01002852.1 GCA_001399705.1 Kouleothrix aurantiaca | reverse complement strand
CTACTACTGCGACCTGGCGCACCTGCCGCTGGCCGAGCGCCGCCAGATCAATTTCGATCACCCCGACGCCTTCGACAACGAGCTGTTTATTGCGCATGTCGACGCGCTGATTCGCGGCGAGCCGGCGGACGTGCCAACCTACGATTTCGCCACTTACGTGCGCGGCCCCGCCGAGATTGTGCCGCCGCGCCCGGTGATTCTGATCGAAGGCATTCTGATCTTTGCCGACGCCGCGCTGCGTGAACGCCTCGACATCAAGCTCTTTGTCGACGCCGAGAGCGACATGCGTATCATTCGCCGCTTGCAGCGCGATATTGTCGAGCGCGGGCGCAGCGCCGAGTCGGTGATCGAGCAATACCTCACCACTGTGCGGCCCATGCACCTGGAGTTTGTCGAGCCGTCCAAGCGCTATGCCGACATCATCATTCCGCGCGGCGGGCTCAACGCCATCGCCATCGACATGATCACGGCGCGCATCGCCCTGATGCTTCATGAGCGTGGCGCAGCATGAGCCAGCCCGCGCTCACGGTCTACTCACTGCCGCCACAGCTACCCACAAACCCCTACCTCGACCGACTCTACGCGCCAATGGCGGCCTATGCCGTTCTGGTGCGGCGCGGCCGCCCACGCGCCGAGCTGCCGCACGCGCTGCTTGGTGCTGGCCCGCGCATTCTGCACCTGCATTTCTTCGACGAACTGACGCAACACCCGAACGCCACCCAGGCTGCTGCCCGCAGCATCGCCTTTCTGGCCTTGCTGGCGGCGCTGCGCGCGCGCGGCGTGCGGCAGGTATGGACGGCGCACAACCTCCAGC
>LJCR01002855.1 GCA_001399705.1 Kouleothrix aurantiaca | reverse complement strand
AGATCATCCTGGGCGACCACCACTTCTGGGGCGGGCTGCGCGCCTCGGTCGAGCTGGCGCGGATCTGCCGCACCTGGGGCATTGGCCTTTCGATGCACAGCAACTCGCACCTGGGCATCTCGCTCGCCGCGATGACGCACCTGGCCGCCGCCGTGCCGAACCTGACCTACGCATGCGACACGCACTACCCGTGGCAGTGGGAAGAAGTGATCGTCGGCGGCAAGCTGCAGTTCGAGGATGGCGCGCTGGCGGTGCCGGCCGGGCCGGGCCTGGGCGTCGAGCTTGATCACGCCGAGCTGGAGCGCATGCATCAGCAGTATCTGGCCAGCGGCCTGCAGTTCCGCGACGACCAGGCCGAGATGCAGAAGATCGAGCCGGGCTGGCAGGCACGCCTGCCGCGCTGGTAGTGGCGGGGTTGCAGGTTGCAGGTTGGCAGTGACAAGGTGACAAGATGAAGAGATGAAAGGGTGACGGGGTGAGCGGCGGCAGTTCGCAGTGGGCAGTTGGCAGTCAACCTGTGAACTTCACACTTGTGAACGTTCAGCTCTGTGCGATTCATTTTCCTAGTCATCGCCCTTCGATACACGGCTAACGCCGCACTCAGGACGCGAGCTTCGTCATTCGTCATTCGTTGTTCGTCGTCGCCCCAACCTGCAACTCAGCCATGGCCTGAATAATGCTGCTAGCGCTGCGGTCGGCGCCGCGCTGCGCTGCTGCCGATCGGATGTGATCGCAGACGCGGAGGCAGCTTACGACTACCCCAACACCTTCTCGACGCGCCTCGGCCTGGGGGCCGCTGGCCTACCCCGTATTT
>LJCR01002854.1 GCA_001399705.1 Kouleothrix aurantiaca | reverse complement strand
CTGGCCCATCGGCGCGACCGAAACGACGTGGCTGGCGGCAAGATCGCGCACCGCGCCGCCGGCCAGCAGCTCGCGCAGCGGCGCGGTGCTGGTGATCGTCAGCTCGAACTCGGCCAGCACGCGGAACGGCCGGTCGGATGTGCCGTCAGGCGTGGTCGCGCCACCCGTGGTCGACGAGCCGGCTGGCGGGATGGCACCCGCGCCGGTCACTGCCGTCAGCACGCGCGCGCGGCCGGGCGCGGCTTCTTCCAGATACTTGCGCACAAACGCGTCCCAGGCGATGTACGGCGGGTCGGAGGTTGCGTCGCCGATCTCGAGTGTCAGCCCAACCGGGCCGATCTCGAAGCGCGCGATCGCGTGGAACGGCGGCGCGGTGATTTCGATCCGTGCCGACAGGTGCACCGAGATCGTGATCTCGCCGATCCACAGGTCGATTGTCACGCCCGCGTCGATCGAGGCGTACACGGTCACTTTCAGCCGGAACGGGTCGAAGAAAATGATGCCGTCGCCGCCGAACACGACGTGCGCCCAGGCCGGGCCAAGGCTGGCCGAAATCTCGATCCGCACGCCGGCCATCAGCGCCTCGGATGTCAGCGCGAAGTACGACTCGCCGACGATCGAGAAGTTGTCGCCAATGCGCCAGGCCAGGCCCAGACGCGGCACGATCGGGTAGCCATCGCGGTGGAAATCGGGGTGGTAGCCGCCCATTGTGACGACGAACTGGCCGCGATTCGGGCCGGCGAACCACGAGGCAAACGCGAACCCGCCGGTCAGCCGCACGTCGCGCGACAAGAGCCACGAGTTGTCGGTCAGC
>LJCR01002853.1 GCA_001399705.1 Kouleothrix aurantiaca | reverse complement strand
GCGGACGGCATCATCCCGCTGGTGGCCCTCGGCACCGGCGAGGCGACCCTGGCCGAACGGCTGCGCGAGCGGCTACGCGAGGAAGATGGACAGGTCGGCGCCCAGCGCACCGAAGCATTGCTGCAAGAACTGACTGGTGCCACTGGCCTGGAGGACTGGCTGGCGCGAATCTTCTGGCCGCGCCATGTGCGCCAGTTCAAATCGCGCCCGATTGCCTGGCACCTGCTGTCGCGGCCGGTCGGGGCCGGCAAAGGGCGTGGCGCGCGGCGCGCGCCGCTGTTCGAGTGCATGCTGTACTACCACGCCACCGGCGGCGACGCGCTGGCCCGCCTGCGCCCGCAGTACGTCGAGCCATTGCTGCGCCGCGAAGAAACGGCGCTCAACGAGGCGCTCAGCAAAGACAACACGGCTGCCGCCGCGTCAGCCAACTTGCGCGTGCAGGAACTGCGCGAATTCCTGGATCGCCTGGAGCAAGTCGAGCGTGAGGGCTTCGCGTGCGCCGAGCTGGATGCGCTGCTGGCAAAAGAGCCGTTGGATCGCTGGAGCGGCGATGGCATTGCGTCCCCGGCCGGCCGCGACGACCTCGTGCGTCAGGAACGCGCGTGGCGCGTCGATCTCAACGACGGCGTACGGGTCAACATCGCGCCGATTCAGCTGGCTGGCCTGCTCCCCGGCGAGGTGCTGCGCGCCGCCGACGCAAAGAAAGCGATCGCAGATCGGGCGCGCTGGCGCGCGGACGAGCGGCGCTGGGTGCGCGAAGGTAAGCTACCGCGTCCCGGCTGGCTGCCCGAGAGCGGCCCCGAAAGCCCAGAAT
>LJCR01002859.1 GCA_001399705.1 Kouleothrix aurantiaca | reverse complement strand
CCTTGATCAGCGGCTTCATGTTGGACTTGCCAACGCCATGGAACTGGAAATCCTGGCGCGTGGTGATGCGCAGCGTGTTATTGGCGTAGGTGCTCGCCAGCTCGTCGGCCAGCAGATACTGCTCGGCGGTCAGCCGCCCGCCCGGGAACTTGGTGCGCACCATAAACGACCATGCGCGATCCAGGCCCTGCTTTTTGCGCTCGCGCCGCTCGTCGCGGTCGTCCTGCTGGTACGAGCCGTGGAACTTCAGAAGCTGGTAGGCATCTTCCGAAATGCGGTCGCTCGACAGGTCGGCCAGCTCGTCGAGCAGAAAGCCGCCCAGGCCATCGCTGATCGCCTTCAGCTCTTCCACATGCGCCAGCGGCTTGCCGGTTTCGTTCGCGGTATCAACAGACATCGTAGTCCTCCTTCATGTGACGAAAGACAAAGGACGAAGGACGAAAACACATGCATTCGTCCTTCGTCGTTGGCCGTTCGCCATCTACAGGTAGCCCAGCTCGCGCAGCGCCGCCAGAATGCGCTCGGCGCTCTGCTGCGGCGTTTCCTGATCGGTGTGGATCACCAGCTCGGGGTCGAGCGGCGGCTCGTAGGGGTCGTCCACGCCGGTGAAGCCCTTGATCTCGCCGGCCAGCGCCTTCTTGTAGAGGCCCTTCACGTCGCGCTCAATCGCCACTTCCAGCGGCACGTCGATGAAGATCTCGACAAAGCGGCCGGCGTGGCGTTCGCGCACCTCGTCGCGCACCGAGCGGTAGGGTGAAATGGCGGCGGCCATCGCCACCCCGTCGTTGCCCGACAGCACCTCGCACACCCAGCC
>LJCR01002856.1 GCA_001399705.1 Kouleothrix aurantiaca | reverse complement strand
TGCGACGGCGGCCGCGCGGGCCGCCGCGGCGGCGGCTGCCCAGACCCGGCGCCTCTACCGCCAGGTCGCCCTGGAGCTCCACCTCGCCGGCTAGATCGCAACCAACACGCGCGCTGATCGACGTGCTGGCTTGGCACGAGCGCGCAATCAGTACGCGCGATCCGCGGTTTGCCCCGGCCGGGGAGCTAGGCGACGAGCCGATCACCGCGATTCTCCAATGGAATAGCGGCGCTGACGACGAGGAGGCGGCGTGCGGCTGGGTGGTCTGCATCACACCCACGAACGCATTCGCGGCGTTTGACCCCGAGCTGCTCGGCCAGGCCCCGATCTACGCGTTCCTGGAGGACGCAGCGCTGGACCTGGCGATGGTCGGCTTCCTGGATTGGACCGGCAGCGGCGAGGCGTACCAACAAGCGATCGCTATCCCGGCCGACGGCAACTACGCACCGGTTATCCGCATCATCGACGGCCGGGCCGTCGTCGCGACCACCATCTTTGTGGTTGACCATATCTGGCGCGAGGCGGTCAACGCCGACGATCTGGCTGCCGAGGCGCTGGCCTACGTGCGCCAGCAGCTCGCCGAGGGCCGCGTCGACGGGCCATGGCCATGCCCGCAGAACCTGTATCGCCGGGCGCGCTGGGAGAGCTAACGAGCGATCTGTCACCGTCGCATCAACGCGTATAATGAGGCGGCCCCCAAGCTGGGAAACGCGACCCGGCTGTGCTGGCTGGGTGGCCACCACGCGGCCGCAGGAAGGACAGAGCTATATGACCTCACGAAGCGCCGACGATCGGTACCGCGAGGCACGTGGTC
>LJCR01002850.1 GCA_001399705.1 Kouleothrix aurantiaca | reverse complement strand
TGCCTGCGCAGGGCGGCACCCTGCTGCCCGAAGCAGTGGATGGCCCGTCGGCGGTGCAGGTTGCCACCTTCACGCAGCCATAGAGCGCGTGAACGCGCAGGAGTTAGGGGTTAGGGTTTGGCGATTACAATGCGCAACGAGGCTTTACTACCCTGTAGCAGTTTGCAGTCGGCAGGATGCAGGAGGCAGTTGCATTTTCGCGTTCCAACGCCTTTCTCGCCGGTGCAAGAATGACCAATTATTCTGCAAACACCTATAGCAATTCTTAAAAACTTCGTGTCTTCGTGTCTTCGTGGTTGCAGTTGCATTTTCGCGTTCCAACGCCTTTCTGCGAACACCCATAGCAATTCTTAAAAACCTCGTGTCTTCGTGTCTTCGTGGTTAACGTTCTCCGCCCTGTTTTACCCACCCGCCACGATACGCCGGTACGCCTCCGGGTCGGTCGCGCCTTCGGTGCAGATCAGCAGCACGCGACTGTGCGCGCCCAGCCCCAGCGCGTCGCTCAGCGCGCCAAGCTCGCCCGACTCGCGCATGTCGAGCAGGCCAGCCGCGCCAGCTGCGCCAGTTTCGCCCGCCACAATGCCATCCCCGGCCAGCGCGCGCATGGCCTCGCGCGCCCAGGCGTCGTCGGTGGCGAGCAGCGCATCGAGCCCGGCCGAGACATCGGGCCAGGCTACCAGCGAGGGCGTGCCGCAGTTCAGCCCGGCCATGATTGAGTCTTGTGGCTCGGGGATGCTGACGAGCTGCCCGGCCTGAAGCGAGGACAGCACGCACGCCGCGCGCGTCGGCTCGACGTCCAGCAGGCGCGGCCCGCC
>LJCR01002849.1 GCA_001399705.1 Kouleothrix aurantiaca | reverse complement strand
ACATACTCCCCGCCGCCGTCGTCTTCCATGCCCATCGACTCTTCGCCCGCCGGGTCGTCTTCGGCCATGGTCTCCGCCACATCCGCAGCATCGGCGGGGGCGTCAGCCGCGGGCGGCGCGGCGGCCTTGAGCGCGATCCAGGCGCCGTCCTGAATAATGCCGGGCGTGCCATCCGGCGCGGTATACACCGGGATGTGCGCGTCCTGACTCTTGAAGGCAATGCCGGCGGCGGCGGCGGCCTTTTCGGTGGCCACCAGCTGCCCGCCGAGTGCTTCAGCTTGCGCAGGGGTCAGCCCCAATTCCGCAATCGCGGCCTTGAAGCGCTTTTCCATCTCTGCCTCATCCATGCGGGTCTCCTTTACGGTCAGTCCAGTGTAGAGGTTGCTGGCGCGGGCATAGCGCACGGGCACCAGGCTGCGCTCAAAGGTGCGCATCTGCGAAAACACGCCGCCCGCATCGGGCTGCATGGGCGGGTGGAAGAAGCCCGGCGACAGCTCCAGGCGGTCGGCGATCCGCGCGACAGCCCGCGCGAGTGCCGCGCTCTTGAACGTGCCACTCTCCACGCGGGTGCGGCCAATCACCATTGAAAAATCACAGTCGCCAATATCCAGCCCCGGTCCCCACGGCGCGGCCGGGATGCCGGGATCGGGCCGGCCGACATGCCACCAGCGCAGCGGGCCGAACTGTCTGGTTGTCATCATCCGCTGGCTGTCGGCGTCCAGCGCGGCGGTGCTCAAAATCTCGCCGTCGCGGTCGCGGTAGGCGGTCGTCGTGCGCGCCAGCCAGCGCGGCGTCCCGTCAGCGGCCTTGTAGAC
>LJCR01000285.1 GCA_001399705.1 Kouleothrix aurantiaca | reverse complement strand
CGAGCAGGCCGCGCGCGATGCGCAGGCCCACGAATTCATCAGCGCGCTGCCCGAGGGCTACGCGACTGTGATTGGCGAGCGCGGCGTGACGCTTTCGGGCGGGCAACGCCAGCGGCTGGCACTGGCGCGCGCGTTCCTGAACAACCCGCGCATCCTGATTTTGGACGACTCGACCTCCGCGATCGATAGCGCGACCGAAGACCAGATCCAGCGCGCGATTCGCCGCGCCCAGGAAGGCCGCACAACCATCCTGATCACGCACCGCCTGTCGCAGATCCGCTGGGCCGACCATATTCTGCTGCTGGAAAACGGGCGCCTGGCCGCCGCCGGCACGCACGATCAGCTGTTGCGCCGCTCGCCGCACTACCGCCGCATCTTCGCGCGCTACGACGTGGAGCTGCCACCTTTGGAGCCGGCGGCAGTTGGCAGTACGCAGTCCGCAGAGACACTGCCGATGCCGACGACTATCTTATAACTGCCGACTGCCGACTGCGTACTGGAGACACACATGGGCTTTCTGATGGATGGCCTCGACCCCGAGGAATACGACCGAGCTTATACCGACCGGCAGCTTGTGGCGCGCATTGTGCGCTATTTCCGGCCGCAGGCGCGCAAAATGGCTATTGTGGCGGGCGCAACCGTGCTGGCCTCGCTGGTCGACACCGCAGTGCCGATCCTGATCGCGCGCAGCCTCGACCGCCTGCAAGCCAACCCGGTGCTGTCGAGCCTGGCCGGGCTGGCCGCGCTGATCTCGCTCCTCTCGGCCACGTCGTGGGTGTTTAACGCCACGCGGCGCTGGCTTTCAACCGAGGCGGTCGCGGATGTCGTGCTGCATATGCGCGAAGACGCCTTCGACGCCGTGACCGCGCGCGATCTGTCGTTCTACGACCAGTTCCCATCGGGCAAGATCGTCAGCCGCGTGAATTCGGACACGCAGGCATTTTCGCAGGTGATCACGCTTTCGATGGACCTGCTCGGCCAGATCCTGCTGATTATCCTGCTGATCAGCTACCTGTCGTTTGTCAGCCTGCGCCTGACGCTGATTTTGCTTGGCCTCGCGCCACTGATCGTCGTGGCGGCGCTGGCCTTCCGCGCCATGGCGCGCCGCACCATCACCGCGTCGCGCCGCGTGAACGCAACCGTGAGTTCGCATATTCAGGAAACGATCAGCGGCATTGGGGTGGCCAAAACCTTCCGCCGCGAGCGCGCGATCTACGAAGAATTCCTGCCGGTCAACGAGCAGTCGTTCCAGGTTACGCGGCGCACGCGCTTTGTGTTCAGCAGCATCTTCCCAGTGCTGAACATGCTGGCCGGAATCGCCACCGCGCTGCTGGTGTACTTTGGCGGCCTGACGGTGCAGGCGGGCGCGCTGACAGCCGGCGGCTGGTTTCTGTTCATCCAGGGCCTGCAGATGTTCTGGTTCCCGCTCACCAGCATCGCCTCGTTCTGGAGCCAGTTTCAGATCGGCCTGGCCGCCGGCGAGCGCGTGTTTGCGCTGATCGATGCCGAGGCGCGCGTGGTGCAGACCGGCGCAGAGGTGATTGAGCAGCCGCGCGGCGATATTCTGTTTGAGGATGTGGGCTTCACCTACAAGCAGCCAGCAGGCGACGAGCTGACAGGTGCCGACCGCGAACTGCCGACTGCGAACTGGGTACTGCGTGCATTCAACCTGCACATCAGCCCCGGCGAAACGCTGGCGCTGGTTGGCCACACCGGCTCGGGGAAATCGAGCATCGGCAAGCTGATCGCGCGCTTCTACGAGTTTCAGGAAGGGCGCATTCTGATCGACGGCCACGACATCCGCGCGCTCGATCTGGGAGCCTACCGCGCGCGGCTGGGCATTGTGACGCAGACGCCGTTCCTGTTCGACGGCACGGTGATGGAGAATATTCGCTACGGCCGCCCCGACGCCAGCGACGCCGAGGTCGAACAGGTGGCGCGCCATGTCGGCGGCGGCGACTGGATCATGAGCTTGCCGCGCGGCCTGGCGACCGAGGCCGGCGAGCGCGGCGCAAACCTTTCCATGGGCCAGCGCCAGATCGTCGCGCTCGCCCGCGTGCTGCTGCAAGACCCGGCGATCGTCATCCTCGACGAGGCGACCGCCAGCATCGACCCGCTGACCGAGACGCTGATCCAGGAAGGGCTGGATGAAGTGCTGGCCGGGCGCACCGCAATTGTGATCGCGCACCGCCTTTCGACCGTGCGCACCGCCGACCGGATTGTGGTGCTGCGCCAGGGCGAGATCATCGAGCAGGGCGACCACGAGATGCTGCTGGCGCGCGGCGGGCACTACGCCGAGCTGTATAACACCTATTTCCGCCATCAGAGCCTGGAATATATCGAGGGTGTGGCGGCGCTGTAGGGCAGCCACAGCGGGCACGGAGAGCACAGAGGAGGAAGTAAATCTCCGTGACCTCTGTGTCCTCTGTGGCTTAAATTCGTATTTTGCTTTCAGGAAAGGGGAAACCCATGCCAATTGTTCGCATCGACCTGCTGGCCGGCCGCACGCCCGAGCGCAAGCTCGCGCTGCTGCGCCAGGTGACCGACGCCGTGGTTTCTGCGCTGGATGTGCGCCCCGAGCAGGTGCGCGTGCTGATCAACGAAATTCAGCCCGAAAACTGGGCCGTGGGCGGCAAAACGCTCGCGCCGCCCGCGCCCGAGAAACCGGCTGAATGACGAGCGGCGAATGTCACAGCCGAAGTACGCGCTTTATTTACCACGAAGACACGAAGGCACAAAGGTAATAGAAGGCAAAGGCACTAGTGCGTGGAGGTGGAATGATGGGACTTGATGCGGAATTCGACGCACGCAACCGCGCCGCGACCGAGCGCCTGCGCGCCGTGGCCGCGCGCCTGAGCGATGCCGATCTGGCGCGCGCGGTGGGCGAGCACTGGACGGTCGGGGTGGTGTATGCGCACATCGCCTTCTGGGATCGGCGGGTGATGTATGTGCTCGACAAGACCGAGCGCGACGGAGCGGTGTTCATCCCCGATCTCGACATCTTTGTGAACGATCTGTCGCTGCCGCTGTGGCTGGCCATCCCGCCGCGCGAGGCGGTGCGCATCGCACTCGAAAATGCCGAGGAGCTGGACGAACGGCTGGCCACGTACCCGCCCGCGCTGCTGGAAGCGGTGTACGAAACCAACCCGCGCTGGGTCGAGCGGGCGCGGCACCGTGGCGAGCATCTGGACGAGGCCGAGGCGGCGCTGCGCGGCTAGCGCGACAGGGCTGATACTATAGCAGGGTGCAGCCGGCAGGATGCAGAAGGCAGTTGCATTTTCCGCGCTCCAACGCGCTTCTTGCCACGCCTGAGTGGTCAATTGTTCTGCAAACTGCTATACGTCCGGGTACACACTTTTCTTTGTCATTCTGAACGAAGCGGCAGCGAAGTGAAGAATCTCCTAGTCACATTGGCGGAAGATGCTTCGCGGAGTGTATCCTGAGCGTAGCCGAAGGGCTCAGCACGACAATTCCGAAGTGATCATCCGTCTTTGGTATAAGAACAAACAAAAAGGGCAACCGGCACACGACCGGCTGCCCTTTTCTTGTGCCAGAAGCGGCTAGTTGAGCTGGTAGCTCAGCTCGCCGCTCTTCAGATCGAGCGCGAACACCTTGTTGTCGAGCATCAGCCAGCCGGTGTCGTCGGCCCAGAGCGTGGCGCGCAGGCTCGGCATGTGCAGGTCGCTCAGGCTGTGCTGCTTGTGGAAAATGCTTTTGCCACTTTTCAGCTCAAACGTGTCCACAACGAGCTGCGAGTCCTCGCGCATCACCTGCGCCACCAGCACGCCCTCCTGCGTGAGCTGCACATCCCAATCACCCGAGGACGAGCCGCGCCGCAGCTCATGGGCTTGCAGCTTCTGCTGCCAGAGCCGCTTGCCGGTCTGCGTGTCGACTCCCCACAGCTCCTGGCGCTGCGAGTCCCAGTTTGGCGCGGCGGCCACCAGCAGCGTGCCATCGCGCACGGCCACCGGCTTGAGGCTGTATTCCTTATCCTCGGCCAGCGTGCGAACCGCGCCGTCGGCCATTGCCAGCGCCCAGATCTGGCTGGCATTGCCAGTGTAGAGGGTGCTTGCGTCTAGCACGGGCGCATCGTAATCCCAGCTTACCGCAAGCTGCCCATCTTCCGGCAGAGTCTGCCACTGCCTGGTGCCACTGCGAAGGTCCCAGCTCTGCGCGCAGCGCGCGAAAAAGCCGAACAGAATAACCATGCGCGAGCCGTCGTCGCTGAAGAGCACAGGCGAATTCGAATCGGGGCGCTCTTCCTCGAAGCCGGGGTGGGCGGCGGGGCATTTCGGCTCGATCTGCAGCGCGACCTTGCCGCTGGCCGGGTCGAGGAAATTCATGAAAGTTGGGTCTTTGCCCTCGCCTTTTTCGAGCACCACCAGCCGGTCGCCCGCCACAGTCAGCTCGTTGGGGCGCTCTTTCAGGCGCATGCTCCAGGCAGGCTTGCCCGTCTGCGCGTCGAACACCTCGACCGTGCTGTCTTTTTCCAGCACCGCCACCTGCTGGCCGAGCGCGCGCATGCAGCGCTCGCAGCCGCTGTTCGGTTCAACCGCCAGCGTCGCCTGCCAGGCCACCGTGCCGTCACGGCGGCGCAGCGCCATCAGCTCGGTTTTGTCGCTCAGGAAAATAAGGT
>LJCR01002851.1 GCA_001399705.1 Kouleothrix aurantiaca | reverse complement strand
GTGAGAATATATTGCGGATGGCGTGGGTTTTGCTCGATCTTCTGCCGCAGCCATGCCACGTGCACGTCGACCGTGCGCGTCGACACCAGCGCGTGGTAGCCCCACACCTCGTTCAGCAGCTCGTCGCGCGAAATCGTGGCCCCGCGATGCTCGATGAAATAGCGCAGCAGCCGAAACTCCAGCGCCGACAGCTCGATCGCCTGACCCTGCTGCTCGACCTCGGCGCGGCGGAAATCGACGCGCACCGGCCCGAACTGGTAGACATCGGTGGCGGGCGGCGGGCTGGCCTCGGCGGCGGGCGCACGGCGCAGCAACGCCTCCAGGCGCGCCAGCAGCTCGCTCATCTCGAAGGGCTTGGTCAGGTAATCATCCGCGCCGAGCTTGAGGCCCACCACTTTATCGACAATCTGGCCGCGCGCCGTGAGCATAATCAGCGGGGTCGTCACCCCGCGCTGGCGCAGGTCGCGGCACACATCCAGGCCACTTTTGCGCGGCAGCATCACGTCGAGAATGATCGCGTCGAAGCGCTCGGACGACGCGCGCGCAAAGCCGCTCTCGCCATCGGTCGAAGTCTCGACTGCATAGCCCTCGTTGCGCAGACGGTCGGTCAGCGTCATCACCAGGCCCGGCTCGTCCTCAACAAACAAAATGCGCTTGTTCATAATATTCCATACTATCGCCACAAAAACACGAAGATCATATAAAGCGGCTCATCGGAGGAATCTGCGTAATCCGTGGATATATCCGGCCTGAAAGCGCCTACGCCGGCTTGGCGGCGGGCTGCCGGCCATCGTTGCTTGCGCACGGCAGAAAGA
>LJCR01002845.1 GCA_001399705.1 Kouleothrix aurantiaca | reverse complement strand
ATGAAATGGTGCAGCACAAACTCGTGGAGCACCAGCACGCCCGGCACGCGCTGCATGGCGCGCCAGATCTGGGCGTGTACCGGGCTGTTGCCCATGTGGTACAGCACCGCATCGAACCGGCGGCGGCGCTGGTCGCGCTCAAGCTGGCCGAGCGGGCGCACCTCTATGTGGCGCAGCAGCGCCTCGTTGGCGGGCTTCAAGCCGTCGTCGACATAGGCCACCACCTCGGCGTACTGCGCGAGGTAGGGCAACAGTTCTTCGCTATAATCGGAAATGCCGGATGGCGCGGGGTTGAGCGGGCTGGCGTAGGCGATGCGCTTCATGGGTTAATCGAACATTCCGTAGCGCCCGGCAAAGGCGTCGCGCAGCATGCGCGTGCAGCGCGGCATGACCGAAGGCAGCGCCTGCTCGGGGAAGTAGCGCAGATCGGTGAACTCGGTGTAGTCGGGCTTGAGCGTGCCGCCTTCAACCGCGCACTCAAAAAAGCTCGTGACGATCTGCGCCTGATCGCCGTTCGGGTAGGTCCACTCGAACTCGGGGCCGGTGTACAGCCCGATCAGGCGCTCGATCCGCACATCGAGCCCGGTTTCTTCGGCCACTTCGCGCAGCAGCGTCTGGGCAGGCGTTTCGCCCAGCTCCACCACGCCCGAAGGCGGCGCCCAGAGCATCACATCCTTGCGGCGGCCCAGCAGCACCCGGCCCTGCTCATCGCGAATAAACGCGCTGGCCGCGAGCTGCAAAACGCGCTGGTGGCCGACATAGCTGCGCAACCAGCGCACATAGTTCACGGTCATCGGCTGCCTCCCAGGTAGGGGC
>LJCR01002844.1 GCA_001399705.1 Kouleothrix aurantiaca | reverse complement strand
TCATCCACCTCGCGCCGGGCGACCTGCGGCCCACGTTTCGCGAGTGGCGGCGCGTGCTCAAGCCGGGCGGGCGCGTGCTGGTCGCGTTCCACATCGGCGACGAGGTAGTGCACCTGGACGAGTGGTGGGAACAGGCGGTCGCGCTCGATTTTCGCTTTTTGCAGCTCGGCGCCGTGGCGGCCACGCTGGAAGAAGCCGGCTTCGAGGTTGAAATACGATTGCGGCGCGCGCCCTACCCCGGCGCGGAGCACCCCAGCCAGCGCGGATACGTGCAGGCGCGGCGCAGCGACTAGCACCAATACCTTCTAGCCACAAAGACTCAACGATGCCACGTTTTATAGCATCCTGATGCGCTTCGTGCCTTCGTTCCTTCGTGGCAATCGTTCCTGGCCGCCGTACTTGAAATGTATGCGATTAGCCCCGGCCCGCGCCGCGCGACGCGCGATGTGTGGTACTCTGTAAGCGCATTCAAGAAGGGGCCGCTGCCGCCTGGCACAAACGCGGGCGACGCCGAGCTTGCAGGGAGGAAACCATGAAGGTTCTATTCATTGGCGGCACCGGATTGATTAGTTCAGCATGCGTCGAGCTGGCCGTTGCGCGCGGCATCGAGGTTGTGCTGCTGAACCGTGGGAATGCGCCGCGCCGCGCGCCCGAAGGCGTCACCCTCCTCCAGGGCGATATTCGCGACCGAGAAGCGGTGGCGCGCGTTCTGGGCGATATGAAGTTCGACGTTGTGGCCGAGTTTATCGCCTTCACGCCCGAGCATATCGCGACCGACCTGGAGCTATTTCGCGGGCGCACCAAGCAGTATATCTT
>LJCR01002847.1 GCA_001399705.1 Kouleothrix aurantiaca | reverse complement strand
GTGCAGCGCCCCAGCAAAGGCGGGGCGCTGCACAGAAAAAGAAAATTCGGGGGCGGCTTCGCCGTCCCCGAACCCCCACATTGTGCTCGTACGCTCGCGGATTCGGTAGCAGAGTTGCGGTGATACAGGCCCAATGCTGTAGAGCGCCGGCGCATACAACAAAACCCCGAGAAGCACAATGCATCTTGGGGGTTTTGTTGTACCCAGTTCAGGGAGGCAAAATCCTTCCGTACCCCCGATTGCCGGCTACGCCTAGTTCGCCGCTACGCACGGCTGGTCTGTGCCGCCGAGCGTGCCGCCGCCTGCGTAGAACAGGGTATAGTTCGCCGGATCATTACACCAGGCTGGGTTAGCGACCCCATAGCTTCCCGTCACCGTCAGGAATAGGTCGGTATTATTGGGCAGGGAGTAGGCGGTATTGTCGGACTTGCCCCAGCTCACCGTTTCGCCGCCCGGGTTGCCGTCGTTGATACACGCGATCGCCCCATCCGACGCATTGCAGCTGATGTAGGTCCATTGCTGCGGGAATGTATCGGTGATGAGCTGTATTTGAACAGGCTGCGGCTCACCACTACGGTTATACAGGCAAATCTGATAGGTCACGGCCTGGCCTACGGCGACATTGGCCGCGCCAAGGCGCTGCTTGCCCATCTTGAAAATACCAGCTTGCGGGGAACAGCCAGGCGTCTGGGTCGGGGTTGGCGTATTCGATGGCGTGGCCGTGAACGTGGCCGTTGGCGTGTCGGTCGGCGTGGCCGTTGGCGTGTCGGTCGGCGTGGCCGTTGGCGTGTCGGTCGGCGTCGCGGTGGCCGTGTC
>LJCR01002848.1 GCA_001399705.1 Kouleothrix aurantiaca | reverse complement strand
CCGTTATGTCGTGTTTTGATTATACAGTTCGCGTGCGGGTTGGGGCGCTTCGCATCAGGGTGGCTCAAAACCGTTGCCGCACACGCTTTATTTGTTGTAGAGTATAGCCGCCGTGTGTTAGAATGACGTCTACGGAGCGTTAGAACGATGTTAGAGAAGAACGACCAGCGGCTGCGCCAGCGCGAACTGCTGCTGCGCGTCAGCCGCGCGATCACAGCTCAGCTCGACCTGACGAGCGTGCTCGATCTGGTGATCGATGTCGCCGTCGATCTGCTGGCCGGCACGGCTGGCCTGATCGCGCTGCCCGATGAAACCGGCGCGCTGCAGGTGCACTCGGCGCAGGGTTTGCCGCGCGAAAGCTGGCCGGCCTTTCGCGGCCTGCTCGGCACCTCGCTCGACGACCGGCGCGGCATGGGTTTGCGCCTGCAGGAAGTCGCCGGCAACACGCGCCTGCCGCTGCGCCAGGTGATCGCCCTGCCGCTGACCTTCCGCCAGACGCGCGTGGGCGTGCTCTACGTGTTTCGCGCCGCGCTGAACGTGGCCTTCACCACCGAAGAACAAGAGCTGCTCAAGGCCTTTGCCGACCAGGCCGCGATCGCGGTGAGCAATGCGCGCCTGTACCAGAGCGTGCTGCACGACAAGCAGCAGCTCGACGCGCTGATCGAGCAGAGCGCCGACGGCGTGATGATTCTGGATGCGCGCTGGCGGATCACGACCTTCAACCGCGCGATGGAGAACCTGACCGGCTGGCCGCGCGATGAGGCGCTGGGCCGCCCCTGCGCGGAAGTCGTGGGCATCACGTCGCCAGATGGCACG
>LJCR01002846.1 GCA_001399705.1 Kouleothrix aurantiaca | reverse complement strand
CGTCAGGTACGACGAGCCGCAGCCGAAGTCGAGCACATTGATCGGCGTGTGCCCGAAATTACCCAGCTCGCCGGTCGCCTCCACCAGCTTGATAAACTCGTTGATCTGCGCGAACTTGCCCTGCATCGAGGGCTTAATCTGCCCCTGCGCATTGGCGATGCCAATGGCTTGCAGCCAGGGCGCGGCTTCGGCGGGCAGCGGCAGCGCCTTGGCGCGGTTATGCCCCGCGTTTGGCTCGGCTGTGCTGGCGTGCCGGTGGCGGTGAACGAGCGCCTTGCCCTTTTTGGTGATTTGAATCTGCACGTCCTCGTCGGCGGTTTGCGCCACCAGCACGCTAAAGCCAACGTCGAGCGCTTCGTCGAGGTGGGCCAGCGCCTCGCCGCCATAGTAGTTTTTCGAAACATCGCGCTTGCCGTCGAAATACGAAAATTGCAGCTGGTCGCGCCCGCGCACCTGCACTGGCCGCACCACGATCTTTTGCCAGGGCGTGGTCGCCCCGCGCACAATGCCTTTCAGCGTCAGGCGCGCAAATGCCGGCTCGTCGAACACAAGCTCGTGCACCAGCGCCCGGTAGTCATCGGTTTGAGTTTCCTGTTGGGCCATTTTCTCCCACTCCATAGCCATGTGTCGGTGGCCAGTATACCACAGGCATTTTGCGCCGCCTGTGCTATCATAGCGCGCTATTGTGATTGCAAGAAAAGGTGAGCTATGAAACGCGGAATGTGGTACGCTGCCGGGGCATATGTCGCCTGGGGCCTGCTGCCGATCTTTTGGCGAAGCCTGCACACCCTGCCAGCGCTGGAAATTCTGGCGCAC
>LJCR01002838.1 GCA_001399705.1 Kouleothrix aurantiaca | reverse complement strand
GATCGGGATCGGGCGCGGCGCTGGCGCGTTGCTCGCTCGGGCTGCGCGGCCGGACCGAGGTTGCCGGCCGCTGCCAGCCCTCGTGCGCGTTCGCGCGTACCCACCACACGCTGCGGTAGCGCCTGGCGGGCAGGCCATGCTGCCTGATCCAGGCCATGATCCGCGACTGCGGGACCTTAAACAGCGCGGCCGCCTCCTCCACAGTGATCCAGCCAGGCTTGCCCTCACGGATGCGTGTCGCCTCCGCGCGGAGGATCTCGTCAGTAATGCGCTCGACGCTCCAGGCCATCCAGTAATCTTCATTGGCCAGGAAGCGCAGCAGCGCCGCGCGCGGTATCTGCCAGCGCGGCGTCGAGCTTCTACCGCGGTTGTATGCCTCCAGCGCGCCGCTCTCCATCCACAGCAGGACATCACTCAGATCGCGGCCCTTGCCAAGCGCGCGCGCGACGCCGCGGGCGTGGAAATCGTCCGGGGCGCGGGGTGGCGGCGCGGAAGCAGGTGGTGGGGCGAACGGCGCTATCACGGCGGACCGCGTCCGGCGCTCCCAGGTTGCCGCCTCGGCGCTAGAGACTTTGCGCAGCGTCGGCACAGCCGCCTCCTGATGATTGCGCGGCACGCGGCCCGTGCGCATGGTGCAGCGCCGCGGCAATTCGGCCCGCCAGCGCGTCGCCCTCGGGCGCGCCGAATAGCATTGTCAGCATGACGGCGGCCTGGTCGCGCTCGCCATCTCGTAAGGCCCAGAGCGCCAGGTCGATTGCGCGCTCGAACGGGTGGGATGCGACCAGGTCGGCGCCGTTCGCGGTGGCCAGGTCATACG
>LJCR01002840.1 GCA_001399705.1 Kouleothrix aurantiaca | reverse complement strand
GGTTGTGATCGTATTCGCCAAGAAACACGGCCGCACTCGCTGTAGATGAAAATTTAGAACAGAAGTTCTAATTACTCCCCACTTTGCCCCACATTCCCCCACAAGTTTGCACATTATATACCACCACACCCACTTTTTCAATAGAAATCGCGCAAATTTTAGGGAATGTCACAGTTTTGCCACCTACGAGCGCCACTAGCACCGGCTTTGGTTTGACGCATCCCCCAGCCAGGCCCTATAGTGCGGGCGATAAGGCTAGCGGAAATGATTGGCGTAGCAGGTGGCTGGCGGGAGCGTACGCACTACGCATTACGCACTATGATGCCTGGAACGTAGTGCGTGGTGCGTATATCTGGTGGCAAACATGGCAGGGCTATCGATCACTTTTGTGGCCGGCAGCCGCCGAAAATTGTTGCAGAAAAGGAAGACAATGAGCGAACTAACGCATCTGGATGCGGCAGGCCACGCGTATATGGTGGATGTTGGCGCGAAAGAAATGACGCAGCGCGAGGCAGTGGCGCGTGGCGCGGTGCTGATGCAGCCAGCTACGCTGCAATTGATTGTTGCGGGCGAGCTGCCCAAGGGCGATGTGCTGGCGGTGGCGCGGGTGGCGGGTATTATGGCGGCCAAGCGCACCGCCGAGATCATTCCGCTGTGCCACCCGCTGATGCTGACGCACGTGGCGGTGGAGCTGGCGCCCCAGCCCAGCCAGCCGGCGAGGGCGCGGCGCTGGCCGCAATATTCGTTGAGGCGACGGTGCGTACAAATGGCAAAACCGGCGTTGAGATGGAGGCGCTGACGGCGGTGAGCGCGGCGG
>LJCR01002841.1 GCA_001399705.1 Kouleothrix aurantiaca | reverse complement strand
GCTGCGGGCGCGTTTCGACGGCGACGTGGCCTGCGAGCCGCGCCACGCGAGCTGGTTCACGCCTGGGGCGAAGCAGCTGCTGACCGAAGCACGGGTGGCGCGCGTGGCCGCCGACCCCGCGCCTGTGCCGGGCGCGGGCGAGCCGGGCGGCTGGCCGGGGCTGGTATACTATCGTTGGCACGGCTCGCCTGAAATGTATGTTTCGGCCTACCCGCCCGCCGCGCTCGATACCCTGGCCACGCGCATTCGCGCTGACAGGAAGGCCGCGCCGGTGTGGTGTGTGTTCGACAACACCGCAGCGGGTGCCGCCACCGCCGACGCGCTCGCGCTCGTGGCGCGGCTCGGCGCGCCTGATTGAAACAGAAGGAAATGCACCATGACCGATCTTCAGGCGCTGAACGACCAATACGCCATTCATGGCTACCTGAATTTTGTCGCTGGCCCGGCTGGCCTGCCCATGGCCGAAATTCACACCCGCCACGCCGACGCGCTGGTGGCCGTGCAGGGCGGGCATATCGCGCGCTTCCAGCCGCAGGGTGCCGCTGCCCTGCTATGGGTTAGCCGCATCAGCTCGTATGCGGCGGGCAAGGCGATTCGCGGCGGCATCCCGGTGTGCTGGCCCTGGTTCGCGCAACACCCCAGCGACCCAACGCTGCCGTTTCATGGCTTTGTGCGGGCGCACATGTGGCATGTGCGCGGCGCGGCCGTGCTGCCCGACGAGCTGGTGCAGCTGCGGCTCGGCCTGAACGACAACGAAGACACGCGCGCGATCTGGCCGCACGCCTTCGATCTCGAGCTGGTCGCCACCGTCGGCCCC
>LJCR01002839.1 GCA_001399705.1 Kouleothrix aurantiaca | reverse complement strand
ACGCCGCCTTGATCATGCTCGGCACGCGCCAGGCCACCACGGCCGCGCTTCTGCTTGGCACGCTCGCGGTCGAGCGCGTAGCGTTTCTGCTCACCGACGACACGCGCAAGATGCCGGGCGATGTCGCCGCGCTGCTGGGCAGGACCACGGACGGCTGGCTGCAACCGGACGGCGACCACAGCACGACGCTGGATGTGTATCGCGGGCTGCGGCGCGTGCTCGATGCCTGGCCGGATGTGGAGCGCGCGCGAATTGCGGTGGATGTGACCGGCGGCCTCAAGCCGATGTCGGTGGGGGTGGAGAAGGCTGCGCATGTGCTTGGCTTGCAGACGATTTATGTGCAGAGCGAGTACGCCAAGCTGCCCGATGGTCGCTTCGGGCCGGTCGCTGGTACGCAACGCCTGGTCATCCCGCCCGATCCCTACACGGTGTTTGGCGATCTTGAAGCGGCCGAGGCGCGCCGCCTGTACCACGCGCACGACTATGCCGGGGCGCAGCGCGGCTTTGCCGAGCTAGCGGCGCGCGTGCCGGGCGCGGATGGCGCGCGCTACGCCGACCTCGCCCGCCTGGCTGCCGTATACGCCGCATGGGATGTGCTCGATTTCCCGGCCGCGCTCCTCTATGCCGATGCCCTGCTGGCCCAGCCGCTTGCGGCGAGCGAGCTTGCTCCACACACCCCCACCTTTGCGCGCCAGCGCGCAATGCTGCGCGAGCTCGACGCGGTGGCGCGCTCGGTGGTGGGACGCGGGCAAACTGCGGTTGCGACGCTGGCAAACCCCGACGCGATGCTGCCACTGCTGGGCACGCTCCACGCTAA
>LJCR01000284.1 GCA_001399705.1 Kouleothrix aurantiaca | reverse complement strand
GTTTTGCCATTCCGGTCAGGAGCGCCATTTCGCGGGCGTAGTGCTGCACCGTGAAGTCGGCTGATCCTGCCGGCTCGGCGCTGCTACCGCTCTTCCATGGGATGCCATGCGCCGCTGGCCCGCCACTGCCCTGAAGCGAATCGAGCAAGAGGCTGGCGAACGCCCGAATCATCTCGCGAATACTCTTCAGCACGCGGTCAACATTGACGATCTGCTCCAGCTGCGTGGAAGAAGCATCGGGCAGGTACAGGCGCGCTGGCCGCCCCGTGCCGGCATCAACACGGATGGTGCCCCAGCTCTCCAGCCTGGCCGTCCATTTTTCGTCGAGCATATCGGGCACATTGGCAAACTGGTAGCGCGGGTCGAGATCGCCGAGCACGCGCAGCGTTTCGGAGAGAATATATGGCCGCAGGCGTGGCGTTGGGTGTTCATTGTCTTCGTTCCACGCCCGCTGCCTGTCACCCGACTCAAGAAATGCCTGCATACTAAACGCCGACAGCGGCCCGGCAACGATGCAGCCATATACATCGGCAAAAATCTCTTCGCACCACCAGTAGTATGGTTTCGTGCGAAACCGCTCGCTGAGCTGCGCAATGCTCTTGCCGCCAACGCTGCCATGCTGGTAGATATAGTGCCCAACCTCATGCGGTATCGCAAGCAGCTCAAACGAGGCGAAACCGCTTTCGGTAAGCGAATTGGCATCGGCGGGCGTGGATTTTGGCGTATCGTCGATAAATGTATCATTTGGCGAAATACGGTCGTAGTTAATGCCAACCAGAATGCACTGGTCGGTGTAGGGCATATGATGAATATGCGTATCTTCGCTAAAGTAGGTAATAACGGCCAGTGTATCGGATGTATTTGTGAGCAAATGCTGAAAAGGTGCAACGGCTTTGGTAGCGAGCTTATCCATAATCACAAGCTCGCCCGCCAGCGAGCTCTGCGAAAATGCGCCCTGCGAATGGCTCCAGCGCCGCTGCATCGTCGCGCGCTGAATAAGCTCGTGATCGCTGGCAATAGCGCGAAAGCAGCTTCGAATCAGGTCAAGCGGCGGCAATTCTTTATTCTGCTGGCTGGTATCGAGCACCTGCTGCATCAGCACCTGCAGCGTGTTCTTATCGAACAATTGCAGTGCTTTGCTGAACGCCAGCAGGTTCCAGAGTTGCTTGACCTGAAAATCATAGTCGACAATTTCTGGATCGTTCTTTTCTTGCTCGGTTTTTGCCCCCAAAATCTTGCCGAGAAGCTGCTGCTCCTTGTCGTGCTGCGAGATCTGCGCGGCGCTGGCACTGCTCGTATTCCTATCGTCAGGCGCTTCGATCTTCAGCAGCCCGCTCAGCACTTCTTTGTCGCTTGGTGCTTCAATATCAACGCCGCTGATCGCCCGCAGCGCATCCACCAGCAAAAACCGGGTTAAGCTGCTGACGCTCTGCATGCTGCGGGTGCGGCCCTTCAGGGTTTCCGGGCGCGCTAGATCGAACCACGCAATCTCGGCACCATCGCTGGTAAACGCCGGGCTGAGCAGCACCTTCCAGCCGCCATATGCCTGCTGAACGTCGGCATTGGTGCTGGTAAACACAAGCTGCTGGCGCTCCTTGAAATCCTTGAATGCGCCAATTGCATGCACATCGCCATACGCGACGAGCCAGCCAGCTTCGGCGTGCGCGCTGTCGGCGGGCTGATTATTTGCAGGGTATGCATTCACCAGCGCGACAGTGTCGTTTTCGCTGAGCGTCGCGCCTGTTGCTTTGCCAGCAGATTGCACGATCCATGTCCCGGTGCCATTGTCGCGGTTGGCCGCGCCCGATGTAAACACCCCACAGCGCACCTTGCGTTCGCTACCCTGGCCTTGCGCAAATGCCTGGTCGCGAAACGGCGCGAGATCTTCCACCCAACCGCAGCAATCGAGGTAGCCGGCGTCGGAGTACATGTTGCGCAGGTGCACCCGATCGCCACTTCGAATCGCCTGGCCATCGTGCTTGCCATCGGCCGAAACGATCTGCCAGCTTGTCGTGCCGCCGCCACGGTCCTGTTTGGCACAGGTGGAAACAAAGATCCGCTCAGTGCCAGCTACATTCCAGAAGTCGGGGCTGTTCGCCACCCAGCCATAGGTGTCGAGGTAGGTGCTGGAAGCGGTGTTGTGCAGAAGCACGATCGAACCAAACGTAATCGCCATGTTTCTCCCTTTCAGCACTATTGCACACGCCGCTGCCCGCCATCGCTCGCGCTGCGCGCCCGGCCCGATCATTCCTGCCACTCTGATCTTCTATCTCGCGGCTGTCGGTGCCGGGATTATACACCGATGAGCGAGCCATGAGTCAGGAGGCCGCGCTGGCGACGTTTGCAATACCGCCTGGCTGAATAAACCATGCGCACGGCTCAACTCGCCTCGCGCGCGGCTGAACTCGCCTCGCGCCCGGCTCAACTCGACTCGCGCACGGCTCAACTCGACTCGCGCACGGCTCAACTCGACTCGCGCACGGCTCAACTCGACTCGCGCGCGGCTCAACTCGCCTCGCGCACGGCTCAACTCGCCTCGCGCACGGCTCAACTCGACTCGCGCACGGCTCAACTCGACTCGCGCGCGGCTCAACTCGACTCGCGCGCGGCTCAACTCGACTCGCGCGCGGCTCAACTCGCCTCGCGCGCGTGCTGAGAGGCCATGCATGCCCTCCACAAGCGTGGCCGATCTTCGCTCTTTGGGCAAGCAGAATTGGAAGCGTTTTGGAAGCGCTCTGCGTGATATTGTCTGCGCATCCGATATTCGAGCGCCCAGGGGTAAACCTGGCTTCGGGGCGAAGGGGCGAAGCCTTCAGGACGCCAGCTATCAGCACATGCCGTGGCGGTTTCGCCACCAGCCGAGAGGGGAAAGCTATGTAAAGCCCGACATTGCCATGTCGAAGCGTGCCAGTTGGGTTCGCTGTAGTTATTGAGGGAAGGCCGTTCATCAACAGCGTGAAGTCACGTATCAGGAGGTTGTATCTACCATGAAACGCATCGTCGCAGCCCTCTCGTCAGGATTATTGCTCCTGAACTTCGTTCTCATGTCGGCCTCTTCGGTCTTTGCGCAGGGAGATCCGCCAGGCTTCGAGCCGATCTCGATCTACTCGCTCGACAATGGCAAGATCGATGATAGCGTGCCCGATGCCAGCAAGAAAACGCCGGACGGGCAGGCTTTTGGCAAGCCGCAAACAACGGCAGACCGGCAGGGCAACCCAAATGGCGCCATGCTCTTCGACGGTGTGGATGACTACATTCAGACGAATGAAGACAGCAACATCAAACCGCTTACCTTCTCGCTCTGGTTCCGCGCCGACGATACATCTGGTGAGCACTCGCTTGTGGACAGCGACGAATCCGGCAAGTACGGGCACTCGCTGATCATCGGCTACGACGACCCGAACAATCAGAATGACACTCCGCGTGACGGTAGCCTTGATGTTCAGTATCACAACGGCTTCTGGGACACAGGCCGCAAAATCCAGCCGGGCACGTGGTACCACGCCTTTGTGACCTACAGCGACACCATGCAGCTGTACCTCGGCACCGAAACCGAGCCAATGCAGCTCGTGGCAGAACAGCCCTACCCCACGAACAGCGGCTTCGACGGTTCCAAGTTTCGGTTCGGGCGGCACAACGCTGGCGACCCGCAATGGTTCAAGGGCGCGATCGACGATGTCCGTTTCTACGACAAAGCCCTGCCCAAAGAGGTAATTGAGCAGATTCCGGTTGCAACACCAACGCCCAGCGCGCCACTGATCGACACATGTGTGAACATTCCGGTCAACAGCTTTGGCGATGTCCACATCAAAACACCTGATTTGCTGGCGTACGATTTCCAGGAAGCGGGCGAGTTCATCCTCACGCGCTCCACTTCGGGCGATGTCGTGGTGCAGGCGCGGCAGGAGATCTGGCCACAGAAACCGAAGGTCACTATCAACACGGCTGCGGCACTGTCGGTTGGCAGCGACAAGCTCGAATTCTACATGAAACCGCAGTTCAGCTTCCTGGTTAATGGCACGCCGACTGATCTGCCTGCCAGCAACCTCGATCTCCCGGGCGGCGGCCGCATCATTCCGTGTAAAGAGAAAGGGCGTTTCGTCATCGCCTGGCCCGATGGCAACACTGCGGCCCGCGTGATCGTGGATGGGACGAGGAGCTTTGATATTGGCGTCGCCCGGCTGAATGGCACGCTGAGCTACGAGGGCCTGATCGGGAACCTCGACAAGAACTCGAAAAACGACGTGCAGGTTCGCGGCGAAACCGCAGCCCTCCCGCTGGCCTTTACGAAAGATCACAAGCCAGTTGCAGACGCAGATTTCAAGAAATTCGGCGACAGCTGGCGCGTACCGGCCGCAGAATCGCTGTTCAGCAAGCCCATGGCTATGAACGGGACCAAAACAGCGAATGAATCACACTTCTTCTTCGCTATGAGTGTTTCGTCGCCGGCCAGCCAGGCAGACGATGCCCAGCTCACGCTCGAAAACATCGAGCCGCAGGCGATTCAGAAGGCCGTTGAGGTATGCAAGGAAGTGGCAGTTGACGGCGGGTTTGCGCTCGACACCTGCACCTACGATGTGGCCGCAACTGGCGATGAGTCTTTCGCGCAAAGCGCGGCTGTTGTCAGCGAAGATATTA
>LJCR01002842.1 GCA_001399705.1 Kouleothrix aurantiaca | reverse complement strand
TCATCACGCACTTCATCCACGGCTCGGAGTCCAAGACCATGTACGACGGCCTGCTAAACCAGCGCGACGACTTTATTGGCGTGGCGATCCACTGGTAGCAGCTGTGCTGGCCGGGCGATTGCTTACGCGTCCGGCCAGTGCCTCCTGTCTACATAGGCAGTCTTGCACCTTATTCGATGGAAAGAACAGTATGACAAGCTCTACTACGAACTACTTTGCTCCGCTGGAAGGCGCGCAGTTTATGGTGCTCACCACCTACCGCGCCAACGGCACAGCGGTTCCCACCACCGTCTGGTTTGCCGACGCTGGGGGTACGCTGTATATCACAACCAATGTACAGCTGAAAAAAGTGGGGCGAATCCGCGCGAACCCTGCCGCCACAGTTGCGGCCAGCGATCGCGTGGGCACGGTGCAGGGCCCGGCAATTCCCGCGCAGGCACGCGTGCTTGAGCCGGCAGAGTTCCCCGCCGCCGAGGCTGCCCTGCGCGCCAAGTACGGCGACCTCTACGCGACGATGACGGCCCAGATGGATGCGACGCAGCCGCCGAACAGCCGGATTTTCATCGCGGTGACGCCACCATAGCGCCTGCCGGCAGCCAGTTTCCCGGCGGCTCGGCGCTCTCCCCTCATTCGAGGCGTAGGAGTTGCGCTTCCAGACGTTCGATCCCAGCTTTGAGCTGATCAATTTCGATAGACACCCCGGGCGGCGTGTGAAAGCCCTCAAGCGCTGCGCGCTGCGCAAGGTGTTGCAGGCGCTGCCGATGTGTTTGCAGCAAGTTGCGCACATGCTCCGCGTCGGTCTGTGGTGGGCTGGAAG
>LJCR01002843.1 GCA_001399705.1 Kouleothrix aurantiaca | reverse complement strand
ACATAATTTCGCGAAGCGCACAGCTTACGCCCGCCCGGCGCGACGAGCTTGTGCGGCGGATCGATGCGCTCAAGCCCGGCGGCTGGACCGACCTGTCGGGCGGGTGGCTGGCCGGCTGCCGCGAAGTTGCCGACCACCCGGGCGGCGAGGGCATTGGCCGCGCGCTGCTGCTCACCGACGGCATGGCCAATCGCGGCATCACCGACATCGAGGAGCTGACGCATCACGCCCGCGAGCTGCGCCAGCGCGGCGTGGCAACCTCGACGTTTGGCGTGGGGCTGGATTTTTCTGAGCACTTGCTGGAAGCCATGGCCGAGCAGGGCGGCGGGCATTTCTACTACATCGAGCGCCCCGACCAGATCCCGGGCATGTTCGAGCGCGAGCTGGGCAACCTGCTGACGGTGGTGGCGCGCGAGGCCTTTCTTGCGCTCGACATCCCGCGCGGCGTCGCGGTTGAGCTGCTGGGCAACCTGCCGCACGAGCGCGCGGGCGAGCGGCTGCGCATTTTCCTGGGCGATATCTATGGCGGCGAGCGGCGCGCCTTGTTTACGCGCGTGATCACGCCGCCCGACATGCCAGGCACCAGCGTGGTGCTGCGCGGCGAGCTGGGCTACGCCGACCTGTCGGGCCATACAACCACCGTCGCCGCGACGCTTGCCTTTTCCTATGTGCGCGAGGCCGAAGTGCTGCTGGCGCCGGTCGTTGCCGAGGTGCTGGAGCGCGCCGGCGAGGTTGAGCTGGCGGCGGCGACTGCGCAGGCGCTGCGCCTGGAACGCGCCGGCCAGCGCCTGGTAGTGCGCCATCGCCGGGGCGGGCA
>LJCR01002837.1 GCA_001399705.1 Kouleothrix aurantiaca | reverse complement strand
CTACTATTTCAACAGCGGAACCTGGACGCCGCACCTGCGCGAGCGCCCCGGCCACGGCTACACCTGGGCCGAGATCGGCGATCCCGCGAATTACGTGTCGTCGTTCACCTACCTGAAGTTCGTGCCGAACGATGCCGGCGAATATCGCGCCGAGCTGCACAACTGGGCGGCTGAGCAGAGCTCGTAGCGCCTACGGCGCCGGGGTTGGAGGGTAGGGGATGGAGGATGGAACAGCAAACCTGCCCCATCCCCTATCTCCCATCCCCTAATCCCGCGCTGGAAGCGCTTTAGCTTCGCGGAACGTAGGTGATGCTGACATGCTCGGCCACGCGCAGTGTCACCGTCACCTGCGCGGGCGCGACGCCGCTGGCCCCGGGCGCGCTGACGGTAGCGGTGGCCGTGTAGGTGCCATCCGCGAGGCCGCTCTGGTCGGCCAGCCGAAGCAGCTGACCGCCGCTGATGCTCGGGTGCAGCCAGCTGGCGCTGGCGCTGGCCTGAAGCGCCGCGCCGCCCAGGCAGCTCGCCGCGAGGCCAACGGTTGCCTGCGGGTGGGTGGCGCTGTTGCGCTCGGCCAGCAGGCTCTGCGCGTTGGAATCGAGCAGAATGCCATTCGGCGTGGTCTGTGCCTCGACGGGCGCGGAGAAATGCCCGGCCGCGTCGGTGTAGCGCAGCTGGATGCCCTGCCCGCGATAGTGCCCGCCCGGGAATGGCCAGGTCTGCGTTGTGCCATTGAGCGGCTGCGGCGGCGTGTAGATCGAAATCGCGTCGATCGAGAGCGCGGTTGCGCCACTCCGCGCAAAGTTGGAGATCAGAAAAAC
>LJCR01002836.1 GCA_001399705.1 Kouleothrix aurantiaca | reverse complement strand
GCCGATCTCGTGTCCGGGCAGGTGCTGTTCTGCCAGCCCGATGGCTCGCCTGTTCCTATCTCGATCCCTTTGACCTCTCCTGGCGACCTCGCTGACGCGCTGGCCGAGCGCGGCGAGCAGGCCCCGACGGTCGCTGACAGCGTGACGCCGCCGGCGCATCGCGCGGATCTAGGCACTGTCCCAGATGCCTTGACAAAAGTATCATAAGATGATATTGTTCTCGTAACCGTAATGGCGTGCGGTGCTATGACGATCGCTGGCACCATGCGTGTGCCTGAGTGCGGGCTCAGCCCGCATCGGTCGCCTGTCAAGCGACGCACTGCCGCCCGACTGGGTGGCGAGGAGGCGGGGCGCGCGTCTGGTTCAGGAACCCCGATCCCGATTGCCTGCTTGGGCGGCGACCCACGCTGTTTGGTGCGCAGTGATTCGGCGCCAGGAATCGCGCTCGCAGGTGGCGTGACCGGCCTGAGCATCGTATGGCGGCGATCGCCCGCGCCAGACAACGGGCGGCGTAGCACACATTAAGAAAGCGCATGATCGACATGCTTGCATCCACAATCACTGACACCACACATCTCCCCTGGGCCGAGCTGTTCCTTGCGCAGATCCGCGCCGGCGAGACCGTCGAGCAGGCGTCCGCCGCGGCCGGCGTAACGCGCTCGTGGGCGTATACCTGTCGCGCCGAGAATGAGGCGTTTCACGCGGCCTGGGAGGCTGCTGTCGCCGAGGCGCGCCAACGGCTGGACTGGCGCCCGGTGTTCCTGGCCAGCCTGCGGGAGGGCCGTACCATTGTCGACGCCTGCTCGCGCGCGGGCGTCAC
>LJCR01002835.1 GCA_001399705.1 Kouleothrix aurantiaca | reverse complement strand
GCGCGGCAAAATACAGCGCCCAGGCATAGCCGCGCTGGTCGCCAAGCGCATCGAACAGCGCCACGCTGCGCTCAAGCAGATCAAGGGCGCGCACGTCTTCGCCCTGCGCGGCGGCGGCCTGGCCCTGGTTGGCCATCGCCCATGCCTGCCCGCGCTGGTCGCCCAGCTCCGCGTATACTTCAATGCTTGCCGCAAAAAACTGCTCGGCACGCGCGGCCTCGCCCTGCGCCAGCGCCGCCTGGCCCTGGTTGGTGAGCGCCCAGCTCATGCCGTGGCGGTAGCCCAGCCCGCGAAACAGCTCCAGGCTGCGGGCGAATAGCGCTTCGGCGCGGCCAAACTCGCCCAGCGTTTGCAGCGCCTGGCCCTGAACCGTCAGCGCCACCGCCAGCCCGCGCCGGTCGCCCAGCTCCTCGAACAGCGAAAGGCTGGCGGCCACCAGCTCGGCAGCGCGCTCGTGCTGGCCCTGCGCCTGCATCATCTGGCCGTAGCTCACCAGCACCGCCGCGCTGCCTTCGCGGTCGCCAAGCTGCTGGAACAGCGCCAGACTCTCTGCGAAATGTGCCGCCGCCTGCGCGTAGTCGCCCTGGGCCTCGGCCACTTCGCCCAGGTAGTTGAGCGCGCTGGCGCTGCCAGACGTATCGCCCAGCTCGGCACACAGGCGCCGGCTTTCTTCCAGCAGCGCGAGCGCCTCCTGCCAGTTATTCTGCGCCCACGCCAGCCGCCCCGCGCCATTGAGCAATCGCGCCCGCGCCAGCGATGGCGCACGGTCACGATCGAGCAGCGCGGCAATGGTTGCGCGCCCTTCGCCAACGTGGCCGCG
>LJCR01002834.1 GCA_001399705.1 Kouleothrix aurantiaca | reverse complement strand
GTTCTACACTCCCGCCGGTGTGTCACTGCTGCTGGCCGAATTGCTCGACCCGCAACCCGGCGAGCGCATGTGCGACCCGGCGTGTGGTTCCGGTTCGCTGCTGATCAAATGCGCGCAGCAGGTTGGCAGCAACGATTACGCGGTGTACGGCCAGGAAGCGAACGGCGCGACGTGGGCGCTGGCGATGATGAATATGTTCCTGCATAACATCAACGTCAGCCGCAACAACATTGCCTGGGGCGACACGCTGCGCGACCCGCACCTGACCGTGGACAGCCGCACGCTTCAGCGCTTCAATGTCGTGGTGGCGAACCCGCCGTTCTCGCTCGACAAATGGGGTGGCGATAGTGCCGCCGCCGACCGATTCGGGCGCTTTCATCGCGGCGTGCCGCCCACCAGCAAAGGCGACTACGCGTTTATCAGCCATATGATCGAAACGACCTACCTTGAGCCGACGCAGCACGGGCGCGTAGGCGTGATCGTGCCGCACGGCGTGTTGTTTCGCGGCGGCGCGGAAGGCAAGATTCGCCAGAAATTGATTGAAGAAAATCTGCTCGACGCAGTGATTGGTTTGCCGGAAAACTTATTCTTCGGTACCGGCATTCCAGCGGCGATTCTGCTGTTCCGGCGCGACCGCAGCGACAGCGATGTGCTATTTATCGACGCGAGCCGCGACTACCGCGAAGGCACGGCGCGCAACTTCCTGCGCGACGAAGACCGCGCCAAGATTCTGACGACCTACCGCGAGCGGCAGAGCGTACCGCGCTACGCCCACCGCGCCACCCGCGACGAGATCGCCGCCAACGAGTACAATCTGAAC
>LJCR01002833.1 GCA_001399705.1 Kouleothrix aurantiaca | reverse complement strand
CGCTGTAGCTAACCGTCACGGGCTGGCCGACGACCGAGGGATCAGGTGTGTCGCCTGTGATCGTCGTGGTCGTGTTGGCCTTGTTCACCGTGACGCTGTTGCTGCAACTGTTGTTCGCCTCACTGCTTTCCGCTATCAGGCTGTTTGGATCAACAGCACAGATGCCGCTGGCACGCGGCACCGCGTAGCTGCCAGTTGCGTTGGCAGTGGCGCTGAACGAGACGGTGAACGACGCAGCCGAGGCCAGCGACAGCGCCGTGTTGGCGGTGCAGATCAGGTCTTTCGTGCCGTTGATGCTGCACGTGACGCCCGCGTTGCTGGATGTTGTCGTGCCATAGCTGATGCCGGCGCTGTTCGGCAGGTTGGCGCTAAACACCGTCTGGCCGCTCGTGAAGCTCGCCGCGCCGTTGCCAGTATTGCGGATAGTGGCTGTCCAGGTCCAGCTCTGACCAGCAAGCGTGCTGCCGCTCACGTTGTTGGCAAGCGTGGCTGTCAGGTCGGCGGCACACTGGATTGTGATGGAAACGGGCAGGCTCTGGTTGTCGAACACGGCGGTCGCGCCGCCCGCGCCACAATCGGCTGCCGTCGTGCCAGCGGTAAAGGTGGCAGTAGCCGTGCCATTGGTTTGAACGGTTGTCGCCGCGCTCGACAGCGTGCCGCGCGTGGCATTGCTGAAGGCGATCGGCGCGCCAATGATCCGGCTCAGGTTGGCGAGCGGAACGGCTGCGCCTGCCGAGTCGGTCAGGAAGCTGGCGGTCAGCGTGGTGGCATTGCCTTGCAGAAGCGTACCCGCACCAGGCACATGGCTCATCACCAGGCGC
>LJCR01002832.1 GCA_001399705.1 Kouleothrix aurantiaca | reverse complement strand
GCGGGATGCAGTGGAAGCCAAGCAGGGGAATGCTGGGCTTGATTGCACGCGCCCGCTCGACCGCGCCGGGGGCAGGGTGGTCGCCAGCCCGCCCGACGATCAGCAGGCGATCGGCCTGGCGCAGGCAGCGGCGCGTCCACGCCGTCCACTCGTGGTCGGTTTCGAGCACCAGAAAGCGGTAGCGTGCCTCTTGCTCGGCCAGCCAGCCCACCAGCGCACTATTCTCGTCGTGCTCGTCGGGCAGCTGGGCCGCGCCCGCCCGCCCAAACAGGCGGTCGCACGCGGCGCTGCCGAGGTGCAGTGTCGGGCCAATTGCGTTCAGCGCCGCCGCAAGCTGGCGGCAGAACTCGCTCAGTGGCACGTTGGTGCTGGCAGGCAGCGCCACAAACGCGCTCACGCTCGCGCCGGGCGGCCCGCTGCGCTCGACTGTGCGCACGCGCTGGATGATCCCGCGCGCAAGCTGCGCCATGGCGTGCGGGTCGCGCTGCAGCACCCGCTCGAACAGCGCCTGCGAAAGCCGCACGGCGTTGCTGTCGCGCGCGGCCTCAACCGTGGCCGAGCGCGGCTCGCCCGTCAGCAGCGCGAACTCGCCCACATACTCGCCGCGCCCCAGCTCGCGGATGGTGTGTGCGCCGCGCAGCACGCGCAGCCGCCCACCCGCGACAATATACAGCGCGTCGCCGGGCGCACCCTCGGCAAAAAGCTGCGCGTGCGCCGGCAGCTCGATCAGCTCGAGCTCGGCCAGCAGCGCGGCGCGCGTGGCATCGTCGAGTTCGCGAAACAGCTCGTGCGCAAGCATCTGCGCAGCAATAGTCGGCGGC
>LJCR01002831.1 GCA_001399705.1 Kouleothrix aurantiaca | reverse complement strand
CGCTGCTGCGCTGGATGGCCAATGTGGTCGAAGGCCGGACGCTGACCCGGCCGCTGCCGCCGTTTATCGCGCAGTATACCGACCTGGAGGCTGTGCAGGTCTGGGGACGCCTGTTCGGCGAGCTGCTGCGCCATATCGTGGCGCTCGGCCGGCACGAGGCCGAGGCGGCAGGCATCCCGGTGCCGGTGCCGGATGGGCCATGGTCGGAGCAGCTCTGGGCCGCCGATACCGCGGAGCGCGCGGCGGGCGCGGCGGCGCGCTCGGTTCCCGCGCTGACGTTTGATGAGATCCAGGGAGGCGTGCAGGCCGCCGACGCGTGGCTGGTCGGCTGCGTAGAAGCGCCGCCGGCCGCGGAGCAGGTGCGGGGCCGTCTCGCCCGGCTTGATACTTATGCCCAGATCCTGGAGGGCGAGCCGCAGGATGCCGAGGCCGGGGCCTGGGCCGAGTTGCGCGCGCGGGTGGCCGTGCTGCGCGAGACGATGATGGCGCTCGGCGAGGCGCTCGATGGATGGGAGCGGGCGCGCGCGCGCAACGTGCGGATGTTGATCCAGGGAACAGTCGACGAAGTCAACTTCAAGACGACGCTGGACGAGACGCCGCTCGGGACGCTGCGCTATGCGGCCGCGCTGGCGATTGCGACTGGACATAAGAGCCGCGTCGCGTCGATCGGGCGGGCGATCAAGCGGAGGGGTCAGGCCGCCGCGGCGTGAGCCGCGGATCATCCGCCGAACATGACGTACGGGGCCGCCGAATGATTTCGGCGGCCCCGTGCGCTGATGGCCGCAGGCGCCCTACTTAGATTTCTTCGCCGATGTCATAGAG
>LJCR01002830.1 GCA_001399705.1 Kouleothrix aurantiaca | reverse complement strand
GAGCTGCCCAGCGCGATCGTTGCCATGAATAATATGGTAGCGGTGGGGATCGTGCTGGCACTGCGCGAGCGCGGCCTCTCGATACCCGAAGATATTGCACTGGTGTGCTTCGACGATATTCAGTACGCCTCCCTGCTCTACCCTTTTCTGACCGCCATGGTCCAGCCAGCCGAAACCTTTGGCACAATCGCCGCGCAGCTTTTGATCGAGCGCATCGACGGGCGCGCCACTGAACGCCGCCGACAGGTGGTGCTTTCGCCCGACCTGGTTGTGCGCCGCTCGTGCGGTGCACAGCTGGCGCGTGTCTAAAGCGAAGTGCAAAAATTTTTGGCCACAGAGAACACCGAGTGTTTAGCTCAACACTCAGTGGCCTCTGTGCGCTCTGTGGCTCAACGTATTTGCTCTCTGCTATAGTGCCGCAGCGCGTGCGCATGGCTGTGCTACAATAACCCAGGCTCGTGCCCCACGCGTGGCACAGCCTGGCGCCACGACCGCGCCATACCGCCCCGCCGCACGGTTGCTCCTCTCACACAGCTATCAGCTTGGTGTCAGCAAAACCCTGGTACAATTTCGGGCCTTCGTGCGTCCGAATTATATGGAACCTTTTACGCACTCGCGACGTCTGTGTTAAGAACGCCACTCCGATGCGCGTGGCGCATGCCTGCCCGGCAGCCACCACGAATTTCGGCCGGCATCACGTTTGATCGAGTAGCGGGGCCTGCGCCTTGTGCCGCCCCAAGCCCGGACACTGCCCTTATACGCCGCTTAACCGCAGGAGATGACCGAATGCGCCGCTTTGTATCGCTTGTTTTGCTGGTGATG
>LJCR01000283.1 GCA_001399705.1 Kouleothrix aurantiaca | reverse complement strand
TGCTGGCCGCGTGTTGCAGCCGCTCGACGCACTCGGGGCAGGAATCGGTGGCTGAGTGGGAATGAGCGGCGCACGCGGCCAGCAGGGCCTGGAAGGCGACCACGTCGATGCCTGCGCGATCGCCAGTGAAGCGCAGCGCATGGGGTGTGATTTCGAGAAAGGCGGCGGTGGCCGAAGCGCCGGGGAAGGCTTTGCGCAGGCGCGCCAGCGTTTGGCGCAGGTTGGCATACGCGGCGGCCTGCGGCTGATCGGGCCAGAGCAGGCTGGCCAGCTGCTCGCGGCTGTGCGGCCGATCGGCCTCCAGCGCCAGGTAGGCCAGCAGCGCGCGCGTGGCATTGGTGGGGAAGCTAATTGATTGACCCGCCCAGGTGGCCTGGAAGGTGCCAAACAACGACAACAAGAGCTGCATATCTACCCGAGCAAGTTCTGCCAGCCCTGGTCTTATCGCCACAACAACTCAACCGCTTGCCACAGCCAGGCTTGATTGATACGGCTATTGTATTGACAATGCGAAGCGCGCGGGTGTTTGGATCGCAAAGTTCCGCCCCACGAGCAGCGCAAACGGCTTCCCGGCCGGATTCCATGGTTTTGTCTGTACTTTCCTTCAGGTGCCCGGGCATGATACCTCACATCATGCGTTTTGTCACGCGCTTTGTCACGCTCTTGTCACGCCTGATCGATATATGCGGGCGTGGGGCTGAGAACCGAGAACCTATACGTGATGAGGAGCGAGTCACGAGAACCAATCACCCGTTCACCCGCTCACCCGCTCACGGACACCAAGCCATGACCGAGCCAGCCAAACCGAACATGTGGGATCGCCTGGCGGCGCAGGAAACGCCCGCGCCCGAAGCGCCCAGCCTGTGGGCCACGCTGCAGGAGCGCAGCGACCCAACGCAGATGCACCCGCGGCGAATCGCCGAGTGGGAATTGGCCGAGGTCGGCGGCCTGCCCGGCAGGCGGCGCTACGTGCTCAAAAATTTGCGCAACGGCGCGTACCTGCACCTGTCGGAGATCGACGTGTTTCTGTGGAACCTGATGGACGGCAGCCGGGCGATCAAGGCGCTGGTGATCGAGCTGTTTGTCGAGCGCAAGCGCTATGCGCCCGACGCTGTGATCAAGCTGGTCGGGCTGCTCAAGGCCAACGGCTTTCTGGAAACCCGCCACACCTCGGTGTTCGAATCGCTCACGGGGCGGCTGCTGGGCCAGCGCTTTGTGGCCAGGGTTCGGGTGGCGCTGGGCGCGATCCGGCACACCCGGCTGGCCATCCCGAACGCCGATGGCCACTTCAGCGCGGTGTACCGGCGTTTCGGCTGGCTGTTCTACACCCGCGCCGGCCTGCTGATCGGCCTGCTGCTGTTTCTGGTCGACATCACGCTGTACCCGTGGCTGCTGTTCACGCGGCCCGGCAGCATGCTGACGGTTGGCGGGCGCTACCAGTGGGGATTACTGGCGCTTGTGCTGGTGTTCTCGCTGAGCATCCTGATCCACGAATACGCCCACGCGCTGACCAGCAAGCACTTCGGGCGCGAAGTCAACCACGCCGGCTTTCTGCTGCATTTCGGCATGCCGGCCTTTTTCGTCGACACCACCGACATGTGGATGACCCGCAAATGGCCGCGCATCGCCGTGTCGTGGGCCGGGCCATACTCGAACGCGCTGATCGGCGGGGCCGCGCTGCTCGTGTACAGCTTTGCGCCGCCAAGCTGGCCGCACGACCTGCTGTGGACGATCGCGTCGCTGAACACCTACTTTTTCCTGGCGCAGCTGCTGCCGATCGTCGAAAGCGACGGCGACTACATCCTGATGGATCTGCTCGAAATCACGCAGCTGCGCCCGCGCGCGTTCGCTTTTTTGCGCCGCGGCATGTGGCGCAAGCTCTGGCGGCGCGAAGCGTTTGGCCGGCAGGATGCAATCCTGGGCGGCTACGGCCTGATCGCGCTCGGCGGCATCGTGTACGTGGTCGCGATCGCCGTGCGGCTGTGGCTGACCAGCGGCGTCGCGCTGCTTCGGGCGCTGGCGGCCAGCCCGCTGCTGGCACTCAAGGCCTCCGTTCCAGTTGTGGTGCTGGCGGTGCTGCTGTATCTGGTGCGCTTCGGCGTGCCGCGCGTTCAGCGCGCCGTGAACTCGTGGCGCGTCGTCGAAGACCGCCTGGAAGGGAGGTGAAAGCCGCGCATACATACGTTCGATCACCCCTTTTGTGTGGCACCTGAAGCACTGTGTGAAAGGAACCCCTCACCATGACCATGCGCGAACAACTGCAATCGATCGCCGCCCGCGCCCTTTCCGACGACGACTTTGCTGCCAAGCTCCAGGCCGACCCGGAAGCGACGCTCCAGGCCGAGGGTATCAGCCTTTCCGCCGAGGAAAAGGCCGATCTGCAGCAGGCGCTTCAGGAAGCCGCCCAAGCCGCTGGCCGCGAATCCAAGTTTTTGGCCCGCCTTTAGTCTGATTGAGGCGATCATGGACACGTGCAGGGCGGCGCTGTGTCGCCCTTTGTCCCATTCACAACGGGCAGGATTCGATCAAGAAAGGATGATTTCGTTATGACAACTCGTGAACAACTGTACGCAATCGTCGGCCGCGCCATGTCCGACGACGCATTCGCCGCCAGGTTACAGGCCGACCCGCTGGGCACGCTTGAGGCCGAGGGCATCACGCTTTCCGACGAGGAAAAGGCGACGTTCAACCAGCTCATCGAAGAGGCCGCCCAAGCCACTGGCCGCGAATCCAAGTTTCGGGCTGCGTAGTCATCAGGGGCGTGCGGAGGATGGATGAGGATGGATGTGGAGCCGCCCTCCGCACCGTCATCTGTGTGCGCGAACACCAGAAGTACGAGGCACGAGCAGCCTATGAGCAAAGGACTTTTCGGGCGCATTGAACAGGAGATCGCGGCGCGCGACAAAGCCGCAGGCCTGACCATGGCCGATCTGCTGAGCCTGCCCGCCCCGCAGCGCCGGCTGGCCCAGTGGCTGCTGCGCGAAGGCGACGCCGGCCTGCCCGAAGCGATCGCGCAAACCGGGCAGGACGAGGCCACCGTGCGCGGCCTGCTCGGCGCGCTGATCGACGCCGGCTTTGTGCGCGAAACCACAGTCGATGGAGCGCCGCGCTACAGCTTGCGCGTCGGCGCGCGCCGCAAGCGCGATCTGCCGGCCAGCCTGTGGTCGGCGCTCGGCGCCAAGCTGAAAGACGAGGGCTAGCCGTGGTCTGCTTTCACTGCGAACAGGCGGCGCGCGGTGTGTGCCGCTTCTGCGGCCGGGCGCTCTGCCGCGACCATATGAAGAACAAGATGCCTTACATCATCACCATCTATGTGGGCGAGGCGAACACCCCCAAGGCAATCGTCGTGAGCGACTCGCTGTGGTGCGGGGTTTGCAAGCCCCAGCCCGAGCCAGTTGAGATGCCAGAGATATACTGATAAAATGCGATGAATTACCCTATTCGCGATACCGATTATGAATCATATCTGCTGCGCTTGTGGCGGAGCGGCGCCAGCACAGGCTGGCATGCCTCACTGCAAAGTACAGCTACCGAGCAAACCTATCAGTTTGCAACCCTCGAGGCGCTGTTCACCTTTTTGAGCAGCCGGCTGCGCGAGAGCGATGCGATCGCTGTGCTCGCACCGGCGCCCCCCGAAGCATAAGGACGTGTTATGGCGAACATTATCTCGATCCACTCGTTTCGCGGCGGCACCGGCAAATCGAATACGTCCGCCAACCTTGCCGCGCTGCTGGCCGCCAGCGGGCGCCGCGTGGCAGTGATCGACACCGATATTCAGTCGCCCGGCATTCACGTGCTGTTCGGCATGGATGGCGCCACGATCGAGCATTCGCTGAACGACTACCTGTGGGGGCGCTGCACGATCGAGCAGACCGCGCACGATGTGAGCGAGCAGCTTGGAATTGCCGAGCCGGGCCGCCTGTTTCTGATTCCGTCGAGCATTCAGGCCGGCGAGATCGTGAACGTGCTGCGCGAAGGCTATGACGTGAGTCTGCTGACCAACGGCTTCCGCAAGGTCGCCAGCGAGCTGAAGCTCGACATGCTGCTGATCGACACGCACCCTGGCCTGAACGAAGAAACGCTGTTCTCGCTGGCGATCTCGCACACGCTGATCGTCGTGATGCGCCCCGACCAGCAGGACTACGAAGGCACCGGCGTGACGGTAGAGGTTGCGCGCTCGCTGGATGTGCCGCGCATGCTGCTGCTGGTGAACAAAACGCCCGCCGCGTTTGATGCCGCCGATGTACGCGCGCGCGTCGAGCATGCCTACGCCTGCGAAGTTGCGGCCGTGCTGCCCCACACCGACGAAATGATGACGCTGGCAAGCGGCGGCATTTTCGCGCTGCGCTACCCCAAGCACCCGCTGACGGCGCTATACCGCGGCCTGGCCGAGCGGCTGCTGGCGGAGTAGGTCGATGACCGACGAACGACAAACGACGAACGACCACCGACGATTTTCAACCTGTAAACTTGTAACCTTTAACTTGTAAACCTGCCGACTGCCAACTGCTGACCCCTGACTTCTGTAGACTGAATGCCGCTATGACCACCAACAGCCTGATCTCACGCGAAGAAGCCCTGGGCGGCATGCCCGGCCGCGATGCCCGGCGGGCCAGCGCGCTGCTGACCCTGATCACCG
>LJCR01002829.1 GCA_001399705.1 Kouleothrix aurantiaca | reverse complement strand
CTGGCAGCCCTGCGCGACTGGCGGCTGGCCTTGCTGGTGGGTGTGTGCGCGCTGCTGCTGGTGCTGCTGAACCAGGCGCCGCTGAGCTACGGCATCAAGGTCGGCAAAGATCGCGGGCCGGGCAGCGACTTGCCGTTTCTGGCGAATTTCAACGACCCCGAGGGCGACGGCGACGCGAGCTTCCGCTGGTCGCGCGGCGCTGCCGAGATTACGGTGCCGGGCCTGGGCGGGCGCGGCGCGCTGCTCTCGTTCGATGTTATTTCGCACCAGGGCCAGCAGCAGGGCGGCGGCACCGGCGCGCTCGACCTTGCGCTGCCCGACGGCGCAAGCGTGCAGCTGGCGCTGCGCCCCGAGCCAGCGCACTACTATGTGTACGTGCCGCCGCCCAGGGCGCTCGACGGCGCGCTCCGTGTGGGGCTGCACAGCACGCCCTGGCAGCAGCCCGGCGACCGGCGCGAGCTGGGCGTGGCCTTCGGGCAGGCGCTCCGTGTCGATAGCGTGCGCGACGGCTTTGCGCTGCCGGGCGCGATGACTCTGCTGGCCTGGCCGCTGGCGCTGGCGCTCGTGTGGCTGGCGCTGCGAATCATGGGCTTTACGCCACGGCTGGCGCTGGCGCTGCTGCTGCCGCTGGCGATCACGATCCCGCTGCTGCAACTGCTGGATGCGCCGCGGCTGGGCTTTGGCGCGCCGTGGGCGCTGCAGGCGGGCGCGCTGGCGCTGCTGTGCGCCGCGCTGAGCGCGTGGCTTGCGCCGCACATCCTGCGCTGGCTGGGCAGCAGCGCGCCGCCGCACATCCTGCGCTGGCTGCTGCTGCTGGTGACGC
>LJCR01002828.1 GCA_001399705.1 Kouleothrix aurantiaca | reverse complement strand
AGGCGTATATCGACCAGCAGGACAACCAGACCTACGCGGCCTGGCACCTGCGCCACGGCAGGGGCCAGCGCACCCTCGACGATGTCATGCACACCATGGCGCTGGCGCTCAACTTCCAGCGCGCCGACCGGGTTTCGGCCAAGCTGGTGCTGACGGCGCTGCTGCATTTCGCGCAGGAAACCAACGCGCCCAAAATGGGCCTGGTGAAAGGCTCGCCGCACGAGCGTCTGTGGGCGCCGCTGATCAGCACGCTCGAAGGGCGCGGCGTGCGCGTGGAGCTGGGCCGCGCTGTTGAGCAGATCGTCTACGACCCACTGGAAGGGCGCGTTGCGGGTTTTGCGCTCGACGACGGCAGCACGATCACCGGCGACGTGTATGTGTCGGCCATGCCGGTGCACAACCTGCGCAAGCGCCTGCCGCCGGCCATGAAAGCCATGCCCGAGTTCGGCAACCTGCGCTTTCTGAAGGGCCAGCCGGTCGTGACGGCAGTGCTGTACTTCGACCGGGTGGTGACCGAGGTGAACAACCTGATGTTCAGCGCCGACACCTGCCTGAGTGTCTACGCCGACCTGCCGCGCGTCTCGCCCGACTACCACACCGGGCGCGGCTCGATTGTCGAGCTGGTGGTTGCGCCGGCCGAGCAGCTGATCGGCGCGCCCGACGACGTGCTGCTCGAAACGGTGCTGGCCGATTTCTACCGCCTGCACCCGGCCGCGCGCGGCGCGCGCCTGCTGAAGTATCACTTCGTGCGCATCCCTAACTCGGTCTACTCGGCGCGGCCCGGCGTCGACCAATACCGGCCCGACCAGGCCCCGCCCGTGCCG